>NZ_JADEXH010000003.1:0-188756 GCF_015207205.1 Sphaerospermopsis sp. LEGE 08334
CATTTCGTCTTGCTTACGAGTTAAAAATACCCTCAAACGAGCACCCATATCTCTATCACCTTGGTAGATGTCTTCTCCGTATTTACTTATCTTTACATAGTTTGGTTTTCTCACGCCGACTTACTTAGCTTACGCCACGCTATCAGACAAATGCTACAATCAATTAATAACAATAAGAAGTAAACAAAATGGAAAGCAGAATAACTATTCATCCAGATATTTGCAATGGACGACCCATTATTACTAATACTCGAATTTCTGTACAAACAATAATGGAGTTTTTAGGCGCTGGTGATTCAATTGAGGAAATTCTGGAAGAGTACCCCTCTCTACAACGAGAAGATATTTATGCTTGTATTCAATTTGCAGCAAAGTTGATGGGTAGTCACTACGAAGTGAGAAAAATCGCATGAATGGGTTTTTATTCGATGAAAATCTACCCGTGAAAATTCAATTTACCCCATCTTTACCCATTGTCCATGTTTCCATCTTAGGTGACAGTCCAAGTGATACCCAAATATGGCAGTATGCGAAAGAAAGAAAACTGGTAATTGTTACCAAAGATGCAGATTTTTCTGATCGCATGATGGTTGATTTACTCCCGCCTAAAGTAGTACATCTACGCTTTGGGAATGTGCGAAAACGTCAATTTCACTCACTCCTGTCCAGAGTTTGGCCAGAAATTGAAATTTTAGTGGCTGATAATCAGTTAATTAATGTTTATTTGGATCAGATTGAAGCTTTTAAATAATTAATGTTTGATACTAGAAAGCGATCGCTTAAAATGATAAATCACATCCTGTAAGCTATCAAACAATTTACCACAGCGATCGCTCGAATTAATCACCGAATACCTCATCCTGTAAATCCTCAAATCCTGGAAATCCTGATTCAGACAAATTCCCACAGCGATCGCCACCAATTAATCACCGAATCCCTCATCCTGTAAATCCTGAAATCCTGGAAATCCTGATTCAGACAATTAATTATCCTCAAATTAACAACCTTATTGTGGTGCGATTAGAGTTATTAAGGATAGTAATTTATTGGGACATTTATCAACAAAAATGTTATTATTTAGTAATAGTAAAGTGCTAATATTAAGATTCAACAGTTATTATGGGATACCCAAAGCACTGCAACGCCAAAATCGGGCGTTGCTGATTAAGAGTATGATTTTGTTTCACGCAGAGGCGCAGAGTCGCAGAGAGTAAGAGGTTGAAATGATTGATTTTTCAATTTCATATCCTAATTCAGCAACGCCTAAAATCGGTAATCGGTTTAATGTGATAATGTAACTAATTTTAGTTGCAAAAAATCGTTGAGGACAGATAATGGAAGTAAGCAGTCGGGAGTTCTCATGACCCGCAGGGAGAAATTAATTAAGCGGTTTCTTAGCATTCCCAAGGATTTCACCTGGGAGGAGTTAGTCAGCTTGCTTTCGGGGTTTGGGTTTGAGGAAGTCAGCACAGGTAAAACGGGAGGTTCTCGGCGGCGTTTTCTCAATGATGCGGGAGTGATTATTACGTTACATAAACCCCATCCTCAAAATATTCTCAAACGATATCAGATTGAACAGATTATCGAGATTCTCCAAGGGGAAGAATTGCTATGAATAACATGATGCAATACAAGGATTATTTCGGGTCTATTCACTATAGTGATGATGATAAAACCTTCTACGGACAGGTGGAATATATCCGCAGTTTAATTAGTTTTGAAGGGGAAGATGTGGCTAGTCTCAGGGCTAGTTTTGAGGAAGCAATTGATGATTATTTGTCTCTTTGTGAAGAAAAAGGGATTGAGCCTGAGAAGCCATTTAAGGGGAGTTTTAATGTCCGTGTAGGTAGCCAACTTCATCGTCAAGCGGCGTTATTTGCTCAACAACGGGGGGTAAATCTTAATAAGTTGGTGACGGATGCACTGGAACGTTATTTGAAAGGGGAATCTTTAGAAAATGCTTGAGGAATTGGGGATATGAAGTGGCCTGAGAAATCATTAGATGAAGTTGGTTATGTCGGTCGCGGAAAATCGAAACATAGACCTCGTGATGCTGCAGATCTTTATGGGGGACAATATCCATTTATCCTGTAAATCCTGAAATCCTGGAAATCCTGATACAGACTCGAATTTCTGTACAAACAATTATGGAGTTTTTAGGTGCTGGTGATTCAGGTGATTCAATTGAGGAAATTCTGGAACAGTACCCCTCTCTACAACAAGAACAGATTTATGCTTGTATTCAATTTGCAGTAAAGTTGATGGGGAATCATTATCAAGTGAATAAAACTGCATGAATGGATTTTTATTTGATGAAAATTCATATAAAATGTAAAATATTAATCAACTATATCTTATCTTTCAGGAGTCCAAAATTATGCCAATCATGACTATTAAAGATGTACAAAAACTGCAAACTGCTATCAATGAAGCTGGTTTAGATTATGATGTTGAATTAGAAAACGGTAACATTTCTATTATGGGTCCATCGGATATTGTTTCTAGTGAAATTGGGATTCTTTTCAGTCGAGTATTAGCTAACTGGGTTTATCCCCGTCGTCTAGGAAGAGTATTTGATTCTGCGGGGGGTTTTATTTTACCAGATAGTAATTTAACTGCTCCCGATGTTTCCTTTGTCCGTGCTGCAAGATTGCGTCAAAGTCCCCGCTATTTTGGGGAACTTGTACCCGATTTAGTAGTAGAAATTAAATCTCAAAGTGATAGAATAAGCACTTTAAAAAAGAAGATTATCAATTTTATTAATTTGGGTGCAGTGGTGGGAATTTTAATTGATCCTGATGAAGAAACTGTAACTGTTTATCGTTCTCAAGGTGAACCTGTTGTTTTTCAAAATAATGATATTTTAACTTTACCTGAACTATTACCAGGTTGGGAATTGCCTATTTCTGAATTATGGCCTCCTGTTTTTACGGAAGAAGAAATAGAAAGTTAGTTTTAGTTGATTTTCAAATTATGTGTAAGTTGGTAAGGTGTGTAAAACAGATACAGCAGTTTCGAGGTAAATGAGGTACAAGGTTAACAGGCAGGATGCCTGTTCCACAAGGGTTTTATGATTTGAGTTTGTACCTCACTGGTATGAAATATGCTGTAAGTTAGTAAGAAAATGATTAAATTTATAATCTGACACACCTTTAGGCAAAAGTTAAGAAATAAACGAACCACAGAGAACACAGAGAAATGAGGTTTTAAGAGAGATTTTCATAATTCTTTCTTGGTGGAAATCTTAATATTCTTTTGTTTTTTTTAATCAGGAAAAGCTAAACCAGTGCGTGGATCACGAATATATAAGCCTAGTGTTAAACTCCGCATTACTTCATCCCAAATAGGTGTTAATTGTTCTGCTTGATCCGCCCAATAATCAAAGGTAATTAAACACTGAATATTAGAACCTAAACCTACACAAATTCTAGAATATGCTTCCCTGGGTTCTGCTTGGGTGTCAATAAATTTAATTTGTCCCCACATTATTTTGGCAGTTTGGCGTTTAACTTGTATGATTTCCCCTGTTTCAATGACATCACGCTTATCATCTTCTATGATTTTTTTTAAGGTGCGTTTGAGGGGGAATAATGTCCAATCATTTGGGGGTAAATGATTATAGGAAACTTCTAAACAACAATCATCATTGGGTGGTTTTTTATCTGTGAATTTAAAAGATTTTTCTTTGGGTTCAAATACCCAATCTTGGGGAACGTTAAAACGAACTGCACCCCTACCAGCGACAAATATTTTATAATCTTCTGGTCCTTCCCAGTGATGATTTGGATCTAGTTCTAGGGTTTCTTTAATCCATTGCAGGTTGCTTTTTTTACGCTTGGACATTTTCAGTTTTTCCTTTTTGTGAGAGGTTTAATTTTCTGTATCTGTCTCTAATTCTACACCTTCATATAATAATTCAATGGGAAATTCAAATTCAATGCTTGATAATTTAATTATATCTCCAGTAGTGTAGGGATAGTAAAGCCACATTCTCCCTTCTCCTCGACAATAACGCTCAACATATATTCTTTCCGAATCAATTAAGATATATTCTTGTAAGGAGGGAATTGTTAAATAATATCTGAATTTTTCTCCTTTATCTTTACTGGCTGTACTGGGAGAAAGCACCTCTACAATTAATTTCGGATGTTGAATAAATTTGCGAGCGTTGATATCTTCATGGTGACAACTAACAACAAGATCAGGATAGAAGTAGACGCTGTTGGGATTAACTTGTACTTTGACATCTGATACGTTGACTCGACAACCTTGAGGATGGAGATGAGAATATAAAGGTCTGTAAAGATTGAGAGCAATATCATTATGGGGAATTGTACCACCAGTCATGGCGAAAACTTCGCCGTTGATGTATTCATAGCGAATATCTTGGTTAAGTTCCCATGTGAGATATTCCTCAAAGGTCATTTTTGGCGGTTTTTGGGGAATGGCGACCATATCAGAATTTTGAGAAGTTTGTTTTGATTATAGCTACAAATTTAATATTTTTTCTTGATTCACTGGCTGGTTATGTTGATGATTGAATTGCTCTTGGTTGGAAAAGAGTCAGACTTTTTGGAAAAATGAAATAGTTAAACCAGTGTTTTATACACCAGGGGATAATGATTGGACTGATTGCGATCGCGAAAACCTCAAGGTAAGACAATCAGAGTTAGAAATATTGAATGCTATGTAGAGATGAGAGTTCTTACCTATGGAACATCTCTATATCTCTACAGTGATTCATGTTTAGTTTCACCAACCTGCTATTTTTCTGATGAAACAGGTGATTTTAATTTTTGTAGGGCAGGGAGGAATGGTGTACCACAATACGCAGTTTACCATTGTTATCCTTGATGAACTTCCAGGTTTTGTCCACTGTGGTTACTTTACCAGTCTTGTCAGTAACTAAGACATTGCCCATTGTTGTAGCTACATTACCAACAATGAAGATTCCAGCGTTGCGAATTTCTACCTTTCGCCATCCTTTGAGGGCAAAGCCAGTATCATTAGGGAAAGACGGATCGCCACCCACGAAATAAGCCAATGCACCTTGGCGTGTTGTGCGGAAAGTCTGTGGTGCTTGTGTCAAAGTTGGCTTGAACAGCACTGCACCCATTTGGTAACCATAGGCTTGATCAATAATCTTCTCGGCTAATGCCTTAGCTGCGGCTTTTCCCTTCTCATCGTTGGTGGTGGAGATGGCGACTAATGCATCTCCCCAGGCTTTTTGGGCTGCCAAGACTTCAGACTCAGTGATTGTCATATTGACTACTGAAGTGTTGGGGGTTGATGAGGTTTGACCAATAATGACGCTATTAACTTGAGCTTGAGCTATTGATGGAGCAGCAGCTAACAAAGCCATAGCAGCAGCGGTGACGGAAAGATTGATTTGCATACTTATAAAAAAAACCTATCGGTTATACTTAACGATCACATTGAACCACATTAGAAATCTGGTAAAAATTATCGTAGTGACAATTCATGAACTGTCCATATAATGTCTATAGATACTTATTGTTTCAATAAAAGCTATTAATACTTAGAATATAATTTAAAAGTTACTTAGTGCCTCAAAAATATAACTGACAGTTAGTTGTCATATCTCGTAGAGAAGACATCTTCATCACTCAGATAAAATAATTACACTTAATCTTTCCTCTACTTCTTGAAGGTATGCCATTAAACCAGTTTTCACACCTCTTACACGTAAAATTTCTAAACTTGTTTCTTCCCAACATTGTTTTTCTCGTTCCATATCTTTTCCCGTTAGCTGTTCCACTACAAATTTAATATTTCTGATTCTTTCCGGTTCTTTCTCTGAAGTAGAACGTAATCTTTTAGGTTCTATGGAAGGATCAAAAGATAATTTATTTTTGATATCTTCTAAAATTACTTTTTCATCATCAAATGCAATAAACCCATTTAACACCCATGCTTCACGTTTTGGATCAGCAGCACCAATGATAATTTCTAATTTTGGTGTTTTATTAAGATGTTCTAAACGTGCTTGTTCAATACCTTCTTTACGTTCTGGTTGATTATCTAAATCACGGATAAATAAAATAGCTTTAATTTGTCGTGTTCTTTGCAGAAAGCGTACTAAATTCAGAACTTTAATAGATGCTGCACCATCAGCTTTTAAAGGTACACCATTACTATCATGACCTAAAAACCTACTAGGTTTATATTTTAATTTTTCTTTTGCATCTTCAATAATTTTGATAATATCTCGCCAACAGGAAAATTCTGTTCCTGACTCTAAACCAGTCCATTGAAAACAATGTTGCAGAATATCATCATCTAACCAATCGAATTTTTCCTTTAAAACTCGCTCGGCTAATTTAGTAGCTGTTCTCGCATCTGCACCACTTTCAACTATGACAATAACCTCAACCACTGACTTCTCCTTCTAACACCCAATCTTCCCCTTCAGCATCCCAAAATTCACCTGTTGTTAAGGTTTCCTTTGCCCATTCTATATCAGGATGTTCGTCTAAACGTTTGGCAACTGTAAAACCTGATTTACTGTTATTTAAGATATGGACTTGAGAAGGAGTAAGTTGATCAATTATATAAGGAGAATGGGTAGAGAAAATAATTTGCAGGTTAGGATTTTCAGCAATGATTTCTTTAAAAACATTCATTAACTGACGTTGTGCTTGGGGATGAAGTCCCTGTTCTATATCATCTAATAACACTAAATTAGGTTGAGTAGGATTCATTAACACAGTTAATAATCCTAAAGTTAACATTGTTCCTTCACTAATTGCATGGGCGGGAATACGTTCACCTGTATTCATATCTAAAACTACTTCTTGTCCGGTCATTTCTTGAGTTTCATCATAGGAAATAGATCGACCATCCACTTCGATTAAACGTTTCCGAATGACTGGCACTTTTGCGCGTCTGATGCCAATTTTGCGTACATTTGGTACAACTTTCTTTAACATTTCTTCTATGATTTGAAATTTATCTGGTGCTTCATCACGGAGAAAATCTAAGGTAGGTGCTAATCCTGATCCGTCAAATTCAACTCTGGGAGTGATTTCATCACTGTAAGCTGGTTTAGCGAGGTTGGAGGCTATTAATTTTAAATAAATAGTGTTTTTAAAAGATTGAGGAACATTCGATAAATTTCTAAAACGTGGATCTTGATCCCAATTATATTGATGTCCATCTATAGTTAATATTACGCTGGAATTGTAATTATAGATTTTCTCTTCTTCAATACTATAGAAAAATTCCCACTTTTTACTAAAATTATCTTGCCAATAACCACTTGCAGATATAGACATCCTTTTTTCACCCATTGTTGTAATAAATTGAGGTGATTTTTCATTTTTAAAGATTTGTGTGAATGATAAATGAGTTAGCATAGATAGACTATGCAATGCTTGTAATACTGATGTTTTACCAGCACTATTTTTTCCTACAATTCCATGGAATCGGGAATTATCGAAATGAAGTTCTGTAGATTTATGGCTTTTGAAATTATGAAGGATGAGTTTTTCTAGCATATTTTTACACATCACAATAATTCAGGAATATGTTCATTTTCATAATTTTCAATTAATACACCAATGACTTCCATCAGAGATGCTAGAGGATGGGTTTCATCTTCACCGATTTGATCAATGAGTGCATCAAGTATATTAACTAAATGTTCATATTCTGCTTCTGTGTGAGGAACAAAAACATTTTCGGCAATGGATGACCAAGCTGTGATAGTTTGATTTATGTTTAGGATTTGCATTATTTTCTGGTTGGACACACTTCAAAAGCTAAATCTGCACGGTAAAAACACACATCAAACTCTAAAAAGAAGTTCATACGCCCTAATAATAAAGGTACATCATCAGATAAGCACCAAGCAAAAACTAAGCGAACAGGCTCAAATGATCCAATATGAGCAGATATCAGTAAACCTCTTGCCTCTACTGGTGCTAAATTACCAGCTAACATTACAGAAGTAGTTTGTTCTTCCCAAATTGCACCTAGCTGAATACCTACACTGTATGGCAGAACGTTAACACTTGCACCAGTATCCAATAAACCAGAAACATCTACTGATAAGTTACGATAAGTAAGTGTTAATGGTAACTTTGGCAAGGCATCAGGTATACCAAAGGTATCATATCCTTCTGTAAAGGAAAATCTTTGAGGTTTATTCATGTTCCTTTTGTTTATCAGCTTCTAGTAGTTGGGCAAGTTGATGTGCAGCAGCATGGGAATTTAGCGGAGATACAATAGAATAAGTTGCTCCCTGTTCTAATGATGGTTCTTCATCTTTAGCTAATTCTGATACTAGAAACTGCATAACTTTTAGCTTATCTGCACGAGTTAAATTTCGTAGGGTGGGAAATAGTTCTATGGCGTTCATAATTGTCATAGTAGAGAGAATTTTATATTTCTATTTTTCCACAATTTTTATGATTGTGCGTTAGTGAATTTTACCGTGCGATCGCATTTATTATGAGTTAGTGGATTGTTTTGAGTTGTCTTGATTTTATGATTGGATATTTAGGATGAGGTGATCGCTTTTTGGGTTTAACAGTGCAATTAAGCTAATTGCTGCATAGGTTTAAACCCCTTTGAATAAAGGGACTTATATTAACTTTTAAACCAGAAGTATTGGGATTATCTTTCCAAATAGGATCAATATCTGGGTATCCTAAACCTTTTGCAATTCCGTTAATTGCATAGGTTTTATTATCAGTTGTAAATGTGATAGCAGGATATTTATCTCCTGGATTGACACAAGAGAGAATACCATTAGATACTGTAAATGCCCATTTGTCACCATAATCAGATTGACGGATGACTTTCTGCCTAGCAGAAGACGCAAAAGCTGGCGATGTAAGCAGTAAAAATAGGCACATAAGAATTACAAAAAAGTGACTACGTATCTTCATGCAAATCTCCATAATTTTCTAAATAAGTAGTTATACCATTCAAATACGACTATAGCAATCCGATTTGAGTTATGAACAAATAGTACAAATGATTTGGTAAGGTTAGGATACTCAAAGTCTTAATCTAGTTCGATTTACGCCAATAGTAACTATGATCTAATCGTTCTATAATCATTTAGGATTGCTATATATATAGTAATTATTAATTGTTTCTTTAACATAGGACAGGTTTCTTATGGCATATCTCACCTTCACTAGCAAAGAGTTAGACTACATATCCGCTAAAGCTCGAATTGTGGAAAGATGTTATGAAAATGACTATATTCCTCAGTATTTAAAAGCTACTGAAATAGCTACATATATTAATCATTTGTGTAAACGAGGCGACAGTTGTTCAGGAAGAATGGTAAATGAAGCTCTTCTCCGGTGTTTTGGAGATACTACTTTAGATGAAAACAATAATTGGGAAATTCCTCAGATTGTACCGCCAATTCTTTATCAGAAGCCACACACCAAAGGCAATCCTAGTTGTGTATACAAGTGGCATAAAATATTAATTCGAGTAATAGATGATCAAATATTTGGCAATCAAAATCCTTTATTACTAGCAGAGAAGATTTTGGATTTAACACAACAAATATCTTCTATGAACTAAAACTACCAAACTAATATTTGGTATCAGAAAATAAACAAGTTTGTAGGTTGGGTTGAGAAAACCCAACATTAGCTTATCTCTATTACTTATTCCGATTTTCATCCTGTAAATCCTTAAATCCTGGACATCCTGATTCAGACAATTTCCCTAACTAGCAACTTACGTTATAAATATCCTTTTCGTACAACCTATTTATCAGGTTGGGTTTCACCTCGATCCACCCAACCCACAAATAATTAATTATCTCCTTGACTTGCTACTAATAACTGCTCAAAATCCTCCACTGAAGCAATAGTAATTGCCTGTTTATGAAGACTTTTTAGCAATTGCAAATCCTCCAGAGAATTAATCTGATTTTTCAAATCATCTGAAACATTGCCAAATCGGATTTCTAGAATCTCAATCACATTTTCACGAGAAGTTTGTAAACTCCCTTTCCTGATTCCATCAATTTCAAAGCTAGTCAAAAATGGCATACGTTTTCCCTCCTCATAACGGTTTAATTCAGTCTTGAAATCAGATTGCAGTATTGGGGGTAATGTCATCATCCATTCAATAAACCGGAATAATTGACGAATCATTTCTCCGGTATAACCCAAGTCATAAAGTCGTTTCACTAGACTTAATTTTAACTGAAATCTTTGTTGTGAATTACCTTGAGTGGCTTGGGTTTGCAAATGTGCCATAATGATGATAGCAAAAGGATTATTACTTTGTGCTAGGGTATCATGGCTATAATCTAATAGTTTAACACTGGGAAATTGTAAATTAGTTGTAAACCCCCACTGACTATAACCATAAGATGTTGGTTTCCAATTGGGGTTATCATCTCCTAAAACCGCGAAACTAAAGACTTTAAGACGATAGCGATCAAATAAACGATGATTATAAATATACATCCTCTCTGCAAAATCGTCTTGTTCTTGTCCTTGTATTTCTATGTGAATCAGAACTAACGCTTTTTCTCCATTTCGTAGGGTGACTTTTACCAGTTTATCCGCTAAACGTCTTCCTGTTTCTGCATCTCTAATGAGTTCTTGTAATTCCGTGTCTAGGGTTTCATATCCTTTTTCCCAGTCAATATCTTGATAAACTTCAGGAAAACAGTATTCTATGAATTGTTCAAGATAAACTGTAATCGCTTCTTTCCATGCGCTGTCATAGTCTGAGTTTGGTTGGTAGTTCATCCCTGAAAATATATTTTTTGATCTCTTGTAATTATAACATATCAAATACTAAAATTTACCCTTATAAATCATTTCCATTTTTAACTTTTCTAACTCAATCTTCAATCTTTCATTCTCCAATTTCAAAACCAAATTCTCATCTTTAATCACCTCAACCTCATTCCGCTTACTCAATGCCTGATTTATCGCTAACTTCCGCATATCTAAAGAAAACCAACGTTGATAAGTTTTCGTGTGAATCTGCACACTATGACCTAAATTATCTGCCGCAGCTTTAATAGGAATCCCCAAAATATGCGCTCGAATTGCCCAACCATGTCGTAAATCATAAGGTTTAAAATCTAAACCAATTTTTCTAAACCACCAACTAACTCTTTGAATTAAAGCTGTAATTTCTGCATGATTATTTTTATCTTTTTTGTTTATAGCTGTCACTAACATTTCTAAATACTGGGGATTCCTTAAATCAAATTCTTCAATCCATTCTTTATATAAAGGTAATGCTTCTCTCTCTCCCGTTTTACAATCTTTATCAACCTTCCAAGTTAAATCTATATTTTCCTTACTTAACCACCAATTAATATCAGGATTGATAAATAATTCACGAGGACGTAACCCGAAAACCGCCAACATTCCATAAACCCAACGCCACAAGAACCAGCTATCTTTGACATCTTGATTAACTTGTTTACCTCTATTATTTTCGTATTTCTCAAATTTATAAAAACCTGCTATAATTTCCTTATCTGTAGGAATATTACGAGAGTTAGTTTCTGGTGTTTTAGCATAGTTAGTTAAATTAATCTCAATCTTGAAAAGTTGACAAAATACAGAAATTGCTCTCACAGCGTTATATCTTGCCCATTCCTTATCTATTTTCTCAATTGCATGAATAAAATTTTCCCCAATTGCCAAATCATCAGCTTTGGTATAGCGTTTGATTCGAGTATAATAATAAAAGAAAGTATGCTCACTTTTAGTTGTACGTTTATGGGTTTTAAAATATTCTTCCTCAAACTTTTCCAACAACTCACCCATAGTTCTTAAATTTTTTTCAATTGCTTCCTGTCCTAAATATTTGTCATTCCAAACAAAAGTTTTCCTAGCAATTAATTTTCCTAATTCATAAGCTTCTTCTTCCGCAGTTTTTAATCCTTCTAAGTTCGCAGGAATGTTTAAACTGAGGTTGTATTGCTTTTTACCTGTCTTCCTAATATCTGCATCATCTGGTTTAATAGGTAAAGTTGCCCGTAATTGCAGACATCCATTTGATTCTCGAATGGTAACTCTGGTTTTTGCAGATTTCAAACGCAGATTTACTTGCTGTATTTCCTGGGTTAAGTTGGTTTTCATGTTGGGTGTTTTGTGGCGATCGCATCAAAATAAACAAATAAACCATAAAGAATTAATTCAAAACCCCTGGTTCTGGATCTTGAATTTGTGAATCTTGCATTTTTAATTGTTTATTAGAATAAACTTAAATCCGAAATAAATATGTTAACTGCAAACATCCAGAAAACAGATACCAAACTTCTACAATCATTTCAGTATCTCGACAATATTATACATTATAAATTTGACTAGCTTTAATGACATCTTCAACCATAATATTTAATTCAGGAAAAGTAGGAGAAATAATTTTATCTGTACCTGTAAATGCTGTTTGTTGATATTTACCATCAACCAATTCATAAACAAACACCGTTGGTAACTTAGGATTTCCTAAATAACTACGAGAAGCTATAGCTAAATAATCCACTATCCAATATTCCTTAATTCCCAAATTTTCATATTCTTCTAACTTATCAACATAATCATCTTCCCAATTTGTTGATACTACTTCTACTGCTAATGGAATTGGTTCAATTAAAGCACCATAAGCTGTAACATTAGCATTCCATAAAGATGCAAAAACTACGCTCACATCAGGATTTATTCCCCTCTGTTCTCCTTTATTAGTAATAGTTCTAATAACTATATCTTTATCTACAATATAATCAAGCTGTAATCGTTCACTCTCTCTATCAAAAGCCTTTACCAAAAATCTGGCTACATTTTTATGCGCTCTAATTGCTTCCACTTTAACAATTTCTCCGTTAACTAATTCATAAATACCATCATCAGGACGTTGTTGTAAGAATTGTATAAAGTCTAGTTTAGTTAAAGTTGTGATGCTCATAGTGTCTTCACTCAACTATCTGTAAATATTATTATAGCACTTGTCTGAATCAGGATGTCCAGGATTTAAGGATTTACAAGATGTTATTAGTTTGGTATCTAATAAATATGCCATTATGATTTATTCCTGCTGGTTTTAACTGTAGTTTCATAATTTGCTATAAATCATCTTTCCTTAGAAAATTCTCGATAATTGGCACTATTCTATTAATTAATCAATCTTTGTTTGATTTGGATTTCTCCCCAATTAATATTAATCATTCTCTTCTCTTGGTGTATATTGTAATTTTAGCTTAATTGTAACTTAATTTCAGTTTAAATACAAACATTAAGCATTCACAAACTATTAAACCATTAATAAAAATACTCCGGTCCTTACCACGGTTACGACGGATTCGCAATCTTCGCTCGTGACATGGATTTGGCGCTCAACAGCCCAACCTGGGGATTAATCGGCGCTCCCTGGAACAAGTCTGCAAAGAAAGCTTTAAGAAAAGCTACAGCAGCAGTCTAGGAAACAGAGTAGAGAAAAAGTAGGGGCAACCCTGGCCGGATAGGAAAAGTCTGGGGTTTAGCCCCCAGGGGGAGTAGGGAATTCAAGATTCAAAATCAAAAATTCTAAGTTTTGAATTTTGCATTCTGAATTTTGAGCCACATTCCCCACTCTCCACCAAAAACGGACAGGAAAACCCCGCCTCTACCCCACCAAAAAATCACTGAAACACAACACACAGCAAGCTTGGAGAACTAGAAATGCCTCAGAATCCCGAAAATATTAAGGATCACGTTGAGCTATTCCACCAGCCAGAATACCAACAACTGTTCCAAAACAAGAAAGAATTTGAAAACGCTCACACCCCCGAAGAAGTTCAACGGGTTGCAGAATGGACAAAGACCTGGGAATATCGTGAAAAGAACTTCGCTCGTGAAGCTTTAACCGTTAACCCCGCTAAAGGTTGTCAGCCTTTAGGTGCTATGTTCGCTGCTGTGGGTTTTGAAGGCACTCTTCCCTTCGTTCAAGGTTCTCAAGGTTGTGTTGCTTACTTCCGTACACACTTAACCCGTCACTATAAAGAACCATTCTCCGGCGTTTCTTCTTCCATGACTGAAGACGCTGCGGTTTTCGGTGGTCTGCAAAACATGATTGATGGTTTGGCTAACGCTTACGCATTGTACAAACCCAAAATGATTGCAGTTTGCACCACCTGTATGGCAGAAGTTATCGGTGATGACCTCGGTGCATTCATCACCAACGCTAAAAACGCTGGTTCAGTTCCCCAAGATTTCCCCGTACCCTTCGCACATACACCTAGCTTCGTAGGTTCCCACATCACCGGTTACGACAACATGATGAAGGGCATTCTTTCTAACCTGACCGCAGGTAAGAAGAAAGCTACCAGCAATGGCAAAATCAACTTCATCCCCGGTTTTGACACCTACGTAGAAAACAACCGTGAAGTTAAGCGCATCGCTGAATTGATGGGCATTGACTACACCTTGTTATCTGACAACAGTGATTATGTTGACGCACCTAACGATGGTGAGTTCAATATGTACCCCGGTGGTACAAAGTTAGAAGATGCAGCAGATTCTATCAACGCTAAAGCTACTGTTGCTCTTCAAGCTTACTCCCTGAGCAAGACCCGTGAATACATCGCTAAGGAATGGAAGCAAGATGTTTGTGTTGCTCGTCCTTGGGGTATCAAGGGTACAGACGAATTCTTGATGAAACTCAGCGAACTAACTGGTAAGCCCATTCCTGCTGAATTAGAAGTAGAACGTGGTCGTGCAGTTGACGCTATGACCGACTCCCATGCTTGGGTACACGGTAAGCGTTTCGCTATCTACGGTGATCCTGACTTAGTTTACAGCGTTGTTAGCTTCATGTTAGAAATGGGTGCTGAACCTGTACACATTTTGGTTCACAACACCAACGAAGCATTTGAAAAAGAACTGCAAGCACTGTTAGATTCTAGCGAATTTGGTAAAGACGCTAAAATCTGGGGTGGTAAAGACTTGTGGCACTTACGTTCCTTGTTGTTCACCGAACCCGTAGACTTGTTAATCGGTAACTCCTACGGTAAGTACCTGTGGCGTGATTGTGGTGTACCTTTAGTAAGAATCGGTTATCCCATCATGGACCGTCACCACTACCACCGCTATGCAACCATCGGTTACAAAGGTGTAATCAACTTGTTGAACTGGGTTGTTAACACAATCTTTGAAGAAATCGATCGCAACACCAACGTTGCTGGTAAGACCGATATTTCTTACGACTTAGTACGCTAAGAATATCAACAGTCAGGTGTTAAAAAAACATCTGACTACTAGCAAAACAGCAAAGAATAAATGGGGATTGGGTATTATTTCCCAATTCCCTATTCCAGTAAATCATAACAGGAGTCAGGAGTCAGGAGAAATTGATTTTGGATTTTGGATTTTGGATTTTGGATTATTTTTATCATCTCCACCCTAAAATCTAAAATTTGTCTCAGAGGAGTCAGAATAACTGAATTTAGCTTCTTCCTCTGCGTCCTCTGCGCCTCTGCGGTTCGTTATTCTTATCCTAATTAATGACTGCTCAAACCTAGCTCTAAAGCTTGTCTTAATTGTAGTTATCTTAGGTTTGCATTATGGCATCTATTCCCCATTCTCATCCTCATCCTAACTATCATCCACCAAGGTACCAAAACCCTGGAAACTTTGATATTTTCCGCCCAATCAGAAGGTTTGTAGATGGTATCCCAGTTAAAAATAATCGCCTAGCCCATCTAATTTGTCGAGTAATTCCCTGTTGTTGTCCTTTCGAGCGCGATATTAATTTATTTGGTCGCACTTTCCATATTCCCGCAATTTGTCAAATTAATCCTCTGTATAACGAACTTGTCGGTTTACGATTTCGGGCTTTGTCATATCTTGCTGACGAATGTGGCGAAGATGTGACGCAATATATTTGCTAAACATCAGTTATTATTCATTACCCATTACTTTTTTCTTGGTCATTAGTCATTGGTCATTAGTTATTAGTATTCAACCAAACAGAAGAGCAATTATCAAGGATTGATGTTATTAAAATTCAGTTACAGATAAATAGATATCTTTTCTGAAAATTTAACTGTGTAAATCTAATGTAAAGAGGAATTTTGCGGTAAGTCTATAGAGTTTTGCTGACATTTTAATTAATAAAAATCAACCCAGGCGAGACATAAATATGAAAATGACCCAAAGCAAAATTAACGAACTTCTGAATGAATCAGGATGCGAACATAATCAAAAAAAACAAGGAGAAAAGAAAAATAAATCTTGTACTCAACAAGCTCAACCTGGTGCTGCTCAAGGTGGTTGTGCTTTTGATGGCGCAATGATAGCATTAGTGCCTATTACTGATGCTGCTCATTTGGTACATGGTCCTATTGCTTGTGCTGGAAATTCTTGGGGAAGTCGCGGAAGTTTGTCTTCTGGACCAATGCTTTATAAAACAGGTTTTACCACCGACTTAACAGAAAATGATGTGATTTTTGGTGGTGAGAAAAAACTTTATCAAGGCATTCTCGCAATTCACAAACGTTATAACCCAGCAGCCGTTTTTGTTTATGCTACTTGCGTAACTGCTTTAATTGGTGATGATATGGAAGCAGTTTGTAAAGCAGCAGCAGAAAAAATTGGTGTTCCTGTTGTTCCTGTGATTTCTCCTGGTTTTATAGGTAGTAAAAATCTGGGAAATCGCTTTGGTGGTGAAGCTTTATTAGATTATGTAGTAGGAACTGCTGAACCTGAATATACTACACCTTATGATATTAATTTGATCGGTGAGTACAATATTGCTGGGGAAATGTGGGGGGTTTTACCTTTATTTGAAAAGTTAGGTATTCGCGTCTTATCCAAAATTACCGGCGATGCTCGCTATCAAGAAATTACTTATGCTCACCGCGCTAAATTAAATGTGATGATTTGCTCACGGGCATTATTAAACATGGCGCGGAAAATGGAGGAACGTTACAACATTCCTTACATTGAAGAATCGTTTTATGGTATAGATGATATTAACCGTTGTTTGCGAAATGTAGCCGCAAAATTAGGAGATCCTGATTTACAAACACGGACAGAAAAATTAATTGCTGAAGAAACAGCAGCTTTAGATATTGCTCTTGCTCCTTATAGAGAAAGACTCAAAGGTAAGCGAGTTGTACTCTATACTGGTGGTGTAAAAAGTTGGTCAATTATTTCCGCTGCTAAAGATTTAGGAATAGAGGTAGTTGCCACCAGTACCCGCAAAAGTACAGAAGAAGATAAAGCTAAAATCAAGAAATTACTAGGCAATGATGGCATTATGTTAGAAAAAGGAAATGCCAAAGAATTGCTCAAATTGGTGGAAGATACCAAAGCAGATATGTTAATAGCTGGGGGAAGAAACCAGTACACAGCATTAAAAGCCAGAATCCCATTTTTAGATATTAACCAAGAACGTCATCATCCCTATGCTGGTTATATGGGAATGGTAGAAATGGCACGGGAATTATACGAGGCTTTATATAGTCCAATTTGGGAACAAATTCGTAAACCAGCACCTTGGGAATAAATTAAAAATTGATAATGGATAATTGATAATGGGAAATTATTAATTATCAATTATCAATTGTCAATTTTCAATTATTGAGATTATATTTATGGCACTTGTTACACTTCCAGAAAAACCTGTTTCTGTTAATCCCCTTAAACAAAGTCAAGCATTAGGAGCTTCTTTAGCTTTTTTAGGATTAAAAGGAACTATCCCTTTATTTCATGGTTCTCAAGGTTGTACTGCTTTTGCAAAAGTTGTTTTAGTGCGACATTTTCGGGAAGCAATTCCTTTAGCTACTACAGCAATGACAGAAGTTACTACCATTTTAGGTGGTGAGGAAAATGTTGAACAAGCTATTTTAACAGTAGTAGAAAAACTGCAACCAGAAATTATTGGTTTATGTACTACTGGGTTAACAGAAACTAGAGGCGATGATATAGAACGTTTTTTAAAAGAAATTAGAAAACGTCATCCAGAATTAGATCATTTAGCTATTATTTTTGCTCCCACTCCTGATTTTAAAGGTGCATTACAAGATGGTTTTGCAGTTGCAGTAGAAAGCATTGTTAAAGAAGTTCCTAAAGCGGGAGGAGTTAAACCAGAACAAATCACAATTTTAGCTGGTGCTTCTTTTACTCCGGGAGATGTTCAAGAAATCGAAGAAATGGTCAAATCCTTCGGTTTAGATCCGATTTTTGTGCCTAATTTGGGAGCTTCTTTAGATGGACATTTAGAGGATCATTATAGTGCTATAACTGCTAGTGGTACAACCCTCAAACAATTGCAATCTTTAGGTAGTTCTGCTTTCACTATTGCATTAGGTGAAAGTATGCGGGGAGCGGCGAAAATTCTCCAGCAAAGGTTTAATACAGACTACGAAGTTTTTAGAGATTTAACAGGTTTAGAACCTGTGGATGAATTTCTGCAAGCGTTATCTGTGTTAAGTGGAAATCCCGTACCAGAAAAATATTGTCGCCAACGTCGTCAGCTACAAGATGCGATGTTAGACACTCATTTTTATTTTGGTGCAAAACGGATTTCTTTAGCCTTAGAACCGGATTTAATGTGGTCTATGGTGCATTTTCTTCAGTCAATGGGGGCGCAAATTCATGCGGCTGTAACTACCACAAAATCACCTTTATTAGAGCATCTACCCATTAAAAATGTAACGATTGGCGATTTAGAAGATTTGGAAGATTTAGCAGTAGGTTCTGATTTATTAATTGGTAATTCTAATGTTAATACTATTGCTAAACGTCTTTCTATTCCTCTCTATCGTTTAGGGATTCCTATCTACGACAGATTAGGAAATGGCTTATTTACTAAAGTAGGCTATCGCGGTTCTATGGATGTTTTATTTGGTATTGGCAACCTGTTCATAGAACATGAAGAAGCTTTGATGATGAACCAGTGGAAAGAGGTAATGAATAGGTAATGGGTAATTGGTGATTGGTGATTGGTGATTGGTGATTGGTGATTGGTAATTGGTAATTGGTAATTGGTAATTGGGAGTATAAAGAACTCAATAACTAATAACTAATGACTAATGACTAATGACTAATGACTAATAACTAATGACTAATAACTAATGACTAATGACTAATAACTAATGACAAAGGACAAATGAAAGTGAAAATTGCATTTACAACAACTGACAGAATTCATGTTAATGCTCATTTTGGTTGGGCTAAGGAAATTGATGTCTATGAAATTACAGATGAAGGATATCAATTTCTAGAAACTCTAACCTTTGATGGCGACTTGAAAGAAGATGGTAATGAGGATAAAATTACCCCTAAACTTGATGCTTTAAAAGATTGTACAATAGTTTATGTAGTAGCTATTGGTGGTAGTGCGGCTGCTCGTCTAATTAAACATGGTGTGACACCTGTTAAGGCGAAGTCTGAAGAAGAAAAGATTGAAGAAATCTTGACTAAATTAGTGCAAACTTTAAAAGGGAATCCTCCACCTTGGTTGCGTAAAGCTTTAGGTCAAAAGAAATCTAACTTTTTAGAGGAACTAGAAAACGAAGCTGCGGTATGAGTGAAAATAATAGTGTGAACGGAAACGCGACAGATACAGTAATTTCTTCACCTTTTCTGAAAACATTGGTCCAACAAATCCGCGCTAATGATAGCTATGGATTTTACAAAAATTGGTCTGATGAATTGATTCTTAAACCTTTTGTAGTGACTAAACAAAAGAAAAAAGAAATTTCTACTGAAGGTGAAGTTGATCCAGCTACTATTTCCCGAATTAATGCTTTTTTTAGAGCGATCGCCTCAAGCATAGAAAAGGAAACTGGATTACTTTCTAATGTGGTAATTGAATTAGGTCATGAAGGTTTTGGTTGGGCTTTAGTTTTTTCTGGTCGTTTATTATTAACTGTAAAAACTTTGCGTGATGCTCACCGTTTTGGTTTTGAATCCCTAGAAAAGCTAAATGAAGAGGGAGAAAAGTTTGTTGAGAAAGGAATTGAACTAGCCAAACGTTTTCCCGAAGCAGGAAATTTGTAATTTTAGGTGATTGGTGATTAGTGATTGGTGATTGGTGCTTGGGAAAATAACCGAATAACCAATGACTAATGACTAATAACCAATGACTAATGACTAATGACTAATAACCAATGACCAATGACCATTGAGGAACTCACAACGAAAATTAAAAAGCTAAATAGTAAAGCAGGTCAAATGAAAATGGATCTGCATGATTTAGCTGAAGGACTACCTACAGATTACGAAAAATTGATGGATGTTGCCAATGAGACTTACAAAATCTATCAAGAGTTAGATCAACTCAAGCAACAACTAAAAAAAATGGAGAACGGTAAATGACTGGAACTATTGAAGAATTTAAAAAAATCGTAGATGCAGAAGCATATTTTCAGTTTTTTAATCTGCCTTACGATCAACACTTTGTCAATGTCAATCGTCTGCATATCTTAAAAAAATTCTCTCAATTTATGTATCAAATTGATGAGCAATATCCTAATCTAAGTGCAGCAGAAAAATTAGAAAAATACAGCCAAGCTTTGCAACAAGCTTATCAAGTTTTTATAGAATCCACACCTCATGAACAAAAGTTGTTCAAGGTGTTCAATGACAAACCAAAAAATGTAGTCACGCTAACAGAAATCACGTCTGATTAGGAGGTATAAATTGATCAACCTAACGCCTAAAGAATTAGAGCGATATAGTCGCCAAATGATGCTGCCAAATTTTGGCGAAGTGGCTCAAAAGCGCCTAAAATCAGCGACGGTTCTGGTGACTGGTGTGGGGGGATTAGGTGGAACGGCGGCGCTTTACCTAGCAGTAGCGGGCGTTGGGCGGCTCATCCTAGTCCGGGGTGGTGATTTGCGTCTCGATGACATGAATCGTCAGATTTTAATGACTGATGATTGGGTGGGAAAACCAAGAGTTTTTAAGGCTAAAGAAACTCTGGAAGCTATTAATCCTGATGTGCAAATTGAGGCAATTCATGATTATATTACCCCCGAAAATGTAGATTCGTTGGTGCAATCTGCGGATATGGCTTTGGACTGCGCCCACAATTTTACCGAGCGTAATTTATTAAATGAAGCTTGTGTAAAGTGGCGTAAACCAATGGTGGAAGCAGCAATGGATGGAATGGAGGCTTACCTAACAACAATTATTCCTGGTGTAACTCCTTGTTTGTCCTGTTTGTTTCCAGAAAAACCAGATTGGGATCGCCGGGGTTTTTCAGTTTTAGGGGCTGTTTCTGGGACTTTAGCTTGTTTAACTGCTCTGGAAGCTGTCAAGTTAATTACCGGTTTTAGTCAACCATTATTATCGGAATTGCTAACAATTGATTTCAGTAGAATGGAATTTGCTAAACGTCGTTCTCAACGCGATCGCAATTGTCCAGTCTGCGGTAATACTGCACCTTGGAGATATTCCCAATCTCAATCTCTATCAGTTTAAAGTTTCACCACCAAACTAATAATTAATCCACATCTGAAAATCAGAATAATCGCTACAGGAAACAAAATGACTGTTACTTTAACAGAAAAAGCCGAATTTCGTTTGCGGGCTTTTTTAAAAGGTTCTGCTGCGGAAGAAAATCAAGCTAAAAAAGGTGTCCGCATCTCCGTTAAAAACGGTGGTTGTAGTGGCTATGAATATGGTATTGAAATTACCAATAAGCCCCAAAATGATGATATTGTCACCCAACAAGGTAATGTATTGATTTACGTTGACGCTAAAAGTGCGTCTTTATTAGAAGGTGTCGTCATTGATTTTATTGAGGGTGTCATGGATAGCGGTTTTAAATTCTCTAACCCCAATGCAACTGACACCTGTGGTTGTGGCAAATCTTTTAAATCAGGAGATTGTTCACCTAACGGTGTACCTTGCAGCTAAAAAAATTTGGAACTTAGGAAAAAATAGATATGGAAACTTTTCTAAGTTCCATTCCATCACCTACAAATTTACAACTTTTCCGTAGACACACTCTACATTTTTTTGTGTACGGAAGAGATTATTTACCTTACTAAAAAAGGTAAGCATTCACCAACAAATTACAAGTTCTATTCAAATTTGAGGAGAAGTAAAACATGGCAACTTATCAAGTAAGATTGATCAACAAAAAAGAAGAATTAGACACCACAATTGACTGTGATGATGATGTCACAATTGTTGATGCAGCAGCAGATGCAGGTATTGATTTACCAGTTTCTTGTCACGCTGGTTCTTGTTCTAGCTGTGTAGGTAAAATTGTTGAAGGTGAAATCAACCAAGATGATCAAAACTTCTTGGATGATGATCAATTAAAGCAAGGTTTTGCTTTATTGTGTGTTACTTATCCTCGTTCCAACTGCACAATTAGAACCCACCAAGAAGCTTATTTGGTTTAATACAAAACTAGGGTTTAGCTTTCTTTGCTAATTAAACCCATAATTGAATTTTGACGATGATGGAGGATGTTTATCATCTTTCATCATTTCAGGTTTCATTTTTTTACTGTTAATTATTGTCGGACAATGTTTACTCCTTTTAGTGTCACTGGTTGCTCTTTGGAATTGCTCAAACCTGGAGAAATAGGAATTGTTACTGTCTGTCAAACTCAGGATGAAACTATTAGGAAGAAACTGATATCAATGGGTATTCATACAGGAACTAATATCACTGTTGAGCAGCATTTTCCGTCCTTCATAATTAAGGCTGGTAATGTATCCATGACTTTAGATCGGCAAACCGCACGGGCTATTTATGTGCGGGTGATTGAGGGTTGAACTAATAGATTATTAAAACAAAAAATAATTTTTGGTATTATGTGATCCAAAAGAACGGAATATTGTATACTGTATAAATTCCAGATTCAATAAACGTCGGTTGCTCATAAATATGCCATTACAAGAAATATCAAAATTAAAAGATAAAATTATCCTTGGTGATAACTTATCTAGCTAATAGTCGTATGGCAGAATCTAATTTTCAACAACAGGAATTATTTATTATTTGAAATATGATTATTTTAGCCAAATTTTAATGATTAAGCTATAACACTTGTTGATACCCAGATCCCCGACTTATGTGATACAGTCAGATTTTATTAACATGATAATAAAAGAAGTCCGGGATCTTATGACTAGATTCCTGAATACTTTATGCCAGATTATCCCACAAACCAATTATCATCTAAAACCTGTTCTAAAGAACCAATGGGATTGATAGGAAATGTATCCAGGGGAAGTTGAGAGCGATCGCTTGCTTCTTTTCTTGCTTCTTCATAACATTCCTCAAAGATTTCTAAAATGTAAGGTTTCAAACTAGGACTATCTTTTAATTCTTTTTTTATCTGTCTGCGAAAAGTCCTGATTTCCCCTTTCCAATGTCCCTCATTACGCTCTCTTTCACTATCCCAATATTTAAGTTTTAACAAATGTTCGAGAAGTCTAATCAATAAACTTTCCATAGCTCGTTTCTGACTTCTACCCATAGTTTCTAATTCTTCAATCAAATTCTCTAAATCCACAGATGAAAATTGCCCAGCACGAAGTTGATTAATAGTTGTCCGCAACCACAAATAATAATCTTGTTCATATAAAGTTTGATTTGCTAATTCTACTGGTAACAGCATAAACTCACAGTTCCAATTTCACATTTACAATTTCTGGTGTACTTCGTCAGTCTTCAATATATTGATAAGTTAACCAGGTTATTAATACCTAGATTATAACTATGATAACCCAAAAATGTATCTATTGACTACAAATGAAAAATCTATTTTGTCAAACCTCATATTTTCCGCTGCTGCCATAATTCAGAAATAGTATTTCTAGTCAATAATTTTTATATTTATTTAATGGAATTTTTCTAAATGTTTAACTAATAAATTTCATAATAAATCGTAATATCTGATATCAAAAACATCAAATATAATTTTTTGCTTCTGTCATCCACTTAACAATTTTTTAATCCGATTTATGGTCAAAAATGGGTGGATCTTTATAAATCATTCATATTTCCTGCTGACCAGAGTGATACTATATAAGTAAGCTAAATTGTTGGCAGTGAACCTAAACATCAACAAGAAGCAATTACAGAGTAAATCCCAAATCTCTTACTTTGATCCCCAGTTAAACCAAAACCAAGGTAAAGAGTAAGAACGGTAGATCAAAATATATAGAACCTGCGTAAATCTTATTTCTAAATTTACCGGATTCATGAAAATCTCTCAGATTATTAATAATTCGGTTTAGGAATGTTCACATCAAGTAATTGCTTTTTAGCCAGTAGTAAATAACACGCCTCACAATTCAATATCTATTGATGATTAAGGTGCAAAGGTGCAAATACTACCGAGATAAAGTTTAGGAGAATCGCAGCAGTTTAGAAGTAATTCAATGATTCGCTCAACCGAATTAAAGGAGCAGGAATTATGAGAGCCAAACAAATTATGACTCAAGATGTTGCTACTATTCGCGGTTCCGCAACCGTAGCAGAAGCAGTCAAACTAATGAGGCTCAAAGAACTGCGGGCTTTAGTTGTTGAACCTCGTCACAGTGGTGATGCTTACGGTATGATTACCGAAATGGATATCGTGGGCAAAGTTGCAGCTTTTGGTAGAGATCCCGAAGCGGTTCATGTGTACGAAGTGATGACTAAACCCTGCGTAGTTGTCAATCCTGACTTAGATGTTGAATATGTAGCGCGGTTATTTGCTAATACTAATACATGGCGTGCGCCTGTTATTCAAGGTGAATTATTAGGCATTATTTCTGTGACTGATATTCTCACCAAGGGTAACTTTGTAGATAAACCAAAATTAAAATTCCTACGCAAAGAGATACAGAAAGCTGTGTCTGAAGCTCGGTTAATTTCTGCTAACTATGGTCCAGATTCTAAACGAGCAATTGAAGCTTGGGATATAGTAGATGAACTCGAAGCAGAAGCTAGTTTTTATGGTGTACCAAAACCATGCAAATCTGCTAGAGAACTGTTTGCTGACGATAAAAAACCAGTGACAGCCGGCTAACAGTTTTACTAGGTGACAGGTGACAGGTGACAGATTTGAAAGTTAATTTGTATCTTAGTTTTGTCATCAGTTGATGTCCTAATTACCTGAGTGCTTGCTATACTTTTTCTCTTCCTGGATGATTAATTCATCTCTTAGCCCCCCTTACTAAGGGGGGTTGGGGGGATCAAATCTCTGGCAATATCACAAAGAATTGGTATTACACTTGTTCTCCAGCGACTGTGTTTTTTTCTGATTCAAATAAAGTTTTAAATATGGTGGGCATTGCTCACCATTCCGTTTTTATTTGCAGCTATCAGTAATCAGTAATCAGTAATCAGCTTTTTTCTGTCTTGTAAATTCTTGCGTGAGTTATTTTCCTATCTATAATTATGAGTCAACAAGATCAACCAAAATTAAGTACAGAAACCTGCCAATGGCTATTAGCAAATAATTACAATCCCGAAGATTTAAATCAGCGGGGTAAAAATGGTGATACAGCTTTAATGAAAGCTACTAGAGATAGACTTTACCGAGTGGTGAAAGAATTAATAGATGCAGGTGCGGATATCAATGCCACCAACGATGATCACAATAATGCTTTGTGGTTTGCGTGTTTTGGCAACCACTACGATTTAATGAATTTACTACTAGAAGCCAACATAGATATTAACAATCAAAATGATAATGGTGCAACTGTCCTGATGTATGGTGCATCGGCTGGAAAGACAGAAGTAGTGAGATTGCTATTACAACATAATCCTAACATGAATTTACAAAATTTGGATGACTATAAAGCAATTGACTTTGCCAGCAATATAGAAGTTTTAAGGTTACTGAAAAATGCCACACAGTAAGCTTTCTGGAACAGCCTTTCATGAGGCTACCAAGCATTCTTACCTATCTGTGCAGATGAATCCCAATTATGTGGATGGATCAACTCAACCCCGCGCCTTTAAAGTTTATCCTAAATTTTATCGGCGATTGAAATTAATTCCTGATAATCCCTTTCATGCTTTTATCAAGTTAACAAGCGCCATTACTTTTGAGAAGATTTACAAAAATGAAACCTATCAACTTCGGGTAAATCCCTCTGCTGGGGCGTTATATCCCACAGAAGTTTATATCCAAATTCGTGAGGTTGAAGGATTTATAAACGGCATCTACCATCTAGAAGTTGAGAATAATTGTCTGACGTTGATTTATGAATTAATTGATGATGGGTTAGAGAGTTATATTATACCTAATAAACGTATCAACGGCTGCATTTTTTTAGTTAGTTGTGTTTATTATAGGTCTAGCTGGAAATATCAAGACAGGAGCATTAGATATTGCTTATTGGATAGCGGACATCATTTGGGCGCTATTGCAGCTTCAGCGTATCTTCATGAAAAAAACATCAAATTAATCTTTGACTTTGATAAACTCTCTCTCAATGCTGATTTAGGATTTGAGAATAAGGAGTTTATTAGTAGTTGTGTGATATCGGGGGAGACGCAAGAAAAGCCAGTCAGACGTTTAAGGTTATCCATTCCTTTTGTCTGTGGAACTGACTATTTTCAAGCGAATCAATTCATTGAAGATGCTTATCAAGCAACATCAATGCAACCTAGTCACCAGCAAAAGCTAGAACATCCTCAATTTAATTTTCACCGAGAACGGTTTTTTGAGAGCGTTTGGAACAGGCGTTCTATTCGACGTTTTCAAAGAAATTCTATTACTCAAGAAATCTATTGGCGAATTTGGCAAGATATTCACCAACCAATCCCCACAGAAAATTTTGAGGAAATAGAAATTTACTCGGTGGTGCATCGTGTTGAAGGTATGACACCCGGTTTATATCATGGTAGGAATCTCATTCAGTCGGGTGATTTGAGTGAAAAAACAGGTTACTTGTGTATTAATCAGGCGCTGGCTAAAGACTGCGCTGTAACTTTGTTTTTTGTGTCCGATTATTTGAGTTATCAAACTGCTATGCAATTAGCTGGTTTTATCGGACAACGAGTATATCTATCCTGCAATTATTGGGGAATAGATTGTAGTGGTATTGGTGCTTTTTATGATGATGAAGCCCAAGGATTTCTACGAACCAATAAGGATGTTCTTTATGTAATGGCCATTGGTAAATAAAATAGGAAAAGCAACCGAAATGAGCAGAAGAGAATCAGAATTCAATGCTGATGATAAGCACCCTATCCAAGCAACATCAGCAGATATTATCCTGCGACAACAGCTAGAATATTCTATTAGTCGGTACTTTTATCAAGGATGCGATCGCATTATTCAAAATTTACTCTCTCATTGTCGTTGGTATATGACAACTGATGCTAGTGCTTTAACTTTAGTAATTGAATGTCCAGATCAAGTTAGCAATTGGAAAATTTTGCAAAAAATCGTCCCAATGGCTAGTATTCTTTATGGTATTGTTCGCAGTGCCAAAATTCGCGTTTGTCCTCCTGACCCTAATGCTGTACCATTTGAAATGAGGGTAGATGAACTCTCCGTTTACCGTGATTGGGCTTAGTTGGATTTTGGATTTTGGATTTTGGATTTTGGATTTTGGATTTTAGATTATCAATTCTCTGCATTCAGCTATCAGCTTTCAGCAGTCAGCTTTGTAGCAATGACATCAAAAATTATCAGATGATAATTTGCTTTTTGATCAAATATTCTGACTTCTGACTCCTGACTCCTGACTTCTGAGAATCAAGCCATCACATTCTGATTTATAATTGTGATTAGTTCTGCCAAAACTAACTCAGCAGAATGTTGAACAGCAGCACTTAAATCTAGTCCAAAATCAAGATTTGCAGCTTCAATTAAATACACAGTCACATCCTGGGGAAAATCATCTAAAAAGATTTTTCTCCCAGCAGCTAAAGCATGATCCCAACGAAAATCATGCAAATTATAACTCGGTTCGGGTAGAGCTTCTAATTCTTTCCCTGGGACTTTAAATATAGCACCTGGTTGGGAATCTGTGCAACTAGCATCCAGAATAATTAATTTTTCACTTCCTCTCGCTTGAAACATCACTTCCATTCCCGCAGTACCACAATCAAAAACGCGGACTTTGGGGTGGGGATTTTCGGCGAGATATTGCTGTAAACGTTGGGCAATGATTACGCCTACAGCGTCGTCATTACGATTGAGATTTCCACAACCAATAATCGTGAGCATGGGATATTTATAATAACATGAATATTCTCAATTTTGCACAATTCCCTCACAGAAACATCAATAAAAATTAAAATTTACGGAAATTTTGATGATGTTTATAAATATTAACTTTATAGTGACTATAGCAGCCGTAAGTAAGTGACAAAAATTTGTCTTTATTGTCTCTGCGTCTATCTGTAGTGATTAGTTAAACATCATTCTCACAGATCAGACAAAATAGATTTATGTTAGTAGTTCGTGATACAGAAATCAAAGGAAGAGGTGTTTTCGCTCAGAGGGATTTTGAGCCTGGGGAAATAATTGATATCGCCAATGTGATTGTTATTCCTAAACAACAAGTTAAGTTAATTACTCATACAGTATTATGTAATTATTATTTTGGTTGGCATGGAGAAAGTGGGGCGATCGCGCTTGGTTATGCTTCTCTTTTTAATCATTCTTATCAGCCTAATGCGTTGTATGTGAAAAAGTTTGATCAACAAGTTATAGAGATTATTGCTTATCAATATATTCGGAAAGGTCAGGAAATTACTATTAATTATAATGGACAAGTTGATGATTTAACCCCTATTTGGTTTGATGTCATGGAATAAGTTTTACTCACGCAGAGGCGCAGAGAGGGAAAGAAAATATCTTTAAGCCGTTGATACATGATAGAACAACTATGTTATACTAGGCGTTGACATATTTTCATTTCCCAACTAATCACCCAGTCCAAGATAATACTATTAAATTTTACTTACACAACTATGGCAGAAATCATTAGTCGTCCAGAGAAGATTAGGATTGCAGAAAATCAAATTGAAGAAAAGAGACAGGAAATTGATTATGATACTAGAGAGTTTACTATAGAGATCATAGTCAATAAATATATCTCTAGGGATGATGATGATGATACTGGTGAGATTTATGTGCCAGAGTACCAAAGAGAATTTGTATGGGATTTTACGCGCCAATCTAGACTCATTGAGTCGGTAATTCTTGGCTTACCCATTCCTTTAATTTTTGTTGCTGAAATTCAAGAAACAGGGAAACTAGAAATTGTTGATGGTTCACCAATCATCAGCACATTAGTAGATTTTTTAACCAATAAGTTGCAATTACAAAACCTAAAAACTTTAGACTCATTAAATGGATTTTATTTTAATGATCTTTCTCCATTACGTCAAAGAAGATTTAAAAACACTCCATTAAGAATGGTAATTTTAGAAAAATCTGATGAAAAAATCAGACATGAAATATTTAATCGTTTAAACACAATCGGTTGGAATTTAACAGACAAATAAAACATTGAAATCTACAAAAATTTACTCAATATATCAAGGTGCTACTACTAAAGCCAAAATAGTCTATGAAGCCATTTATCAGAGATTTTCAAAAGCGAGTAGCCGAAATTGAGAAGTATTTTGATTTGGTAGACAAAATTGAGAACTTAGGGGTATTGTCTACCAATTCTATTACTTTTCCATCAGGTGAATACATTGTTGATAGTGATCTCCAAAAAATCTTAAAATCTCATTGCTACTTACTTTTGTATAATTTAATAGAATCTTCTATTAGAAATGGTATAGTTGCTATTCATGAGTCCATATCTTTGGAAGGGATAACTTATAAAGATTTAAGTCCAAAAATAAAAATGATTTGGTTAGCAAATGACAAAAGCAAAATTTTTATAGATTCTTTCTTGGATTCATCAATGCAAAATGAAAAGCAGGTAGTTAAGGATAATTTAGCAAATAAACTCAAAGAATTACTAGACTCAGTGATAGATAATACAGAAATTTCATTGTCAATAGATAATATTCCAATTTCCGGAAACCTAGATTCTAAAACTATTGAAGGGCTGAAAAATATGTATGGTTTTTATGGAGAGCAAGTTCCCAAAAAAGAGATAGATCATATACTTGATAAAGTCGTTAAGTTGAGATGTGATTTAGCTCATGGAAACTATTCATTTTCTGAGGTTTCTAATCTAATTCCTTGGCATCAGATTGTTGATGAAAAAAATAAAATAGTGGAACATTTAACTAAAATTTTACAAAACATTGATAAATATATAGATGAAAAAAAATTCTTATCAGCCTAATGCGCTGTATGTGAAAAAGTTTGATCAACAAATAATAGAGATTATTGCTTATAAATATATTCGGAAAGGTCAGGAAATTACTATCAATTATAATGGGAATGTTGATGATTTAACGCCTATTTGGTTTGATGTCATGGAATAAGTTTTACTCACGCAGAGGCGCAGAGAGGGAAGGAGTAGGTTATTGTTTAACTTTTATCATTACTCTCTAGAATTTCTTTGAGTTTTTCTTCTGTCATACCTTTTGCTTCAGCATTTTCACCAACTTGATCACAAAATTTTTGAAATTCATCTTTTAGCAATCTAGTCATGACTGCATTTGCTCGATCAATTTGCATTACTAAAACAGTTCTGATTCCTGCTTGTTCTGTGCCAATAACAGGATTAAGATCACAGAAAACTACATCTCCTCTTTTGATATCTACCACTTAATTTCCCCACTTGCCAAACGTTGTTCATAATCTTATAAATTAGATAAGTATGCAGAAAAATCATATTCTTCAATATCCAGAGATTCTTTAAACTCAAGCCATAATTCCCATTGATTACCGCTATGCTTAATTAATAGAAAGTCGATAAAATCACTCACTTCCTGAACTAAAGAATCTGGCATTTGCCGAATTTGATCAATAATTTTATTTATCTCGTAAATTGATCATAATAAATCTGAGTTGCGTGTTTCCCTATTCTCATTGTAACCTAACTCTTCCTTTGCGCCTTTGCGTCTTGGCGTGAAATATAAAAATCCCCGACTTATCTAAAAAATCGGGGATCTATTTATTTATGAATGATTGAAAATAGCTAAATTACTATTTTTTCTATTCACCCTCAAATGTGCCAATGGGAGAATTTTTAGAATGATGTTTTTGTTCTTCAACAAACTCTTCCACTGCGTAAACATCAGGCCAAACAGTAGCACCGTGTTCGTAAGCATCAATCCCGATTTCATCACCTTTGGGATGAACACGCAATTTATCAATGGCGTTGAGTCCACTAAACATCACAAAGGCAAAAGCAACAGTGAATACAGCGATCGCGACTATACCCAAAATTTGCACGCCCAATAAATCAAAACCACCACCTAAAAGTAGCCCTGCTTTTCCATTCATGGTCAATTCTTTTTGACCTAAAAAGCCTACAGCGATAGTACCCATCATGCCGTTGATACCGTGAACTGCAAAGGCACTTACTGGATCATCAATGTGCATTGCTTCAATGATATCAATGCCAAGAACGATTAAAATACCACCAGTGATTCCAATTAATACTGCCGCCCAAGGTAAAACAAACGCACAACCAGCAGTGATGCCCACCAAACCAGCTAAAGCACCGTTGAGACAGTAGCTTAAATCCCATTTATGAGAACGGGTATATTGGAAAAATATTGCCGTTAAAGCACCTGCACCGGAAGCTAAGGCTGTATTGATAGTTACCAAACCAATTAAACCAGTATTTCCAGTTCCCAGAGTTGAACCGGGGTTAAACCCGAACCAACCAAACCATAAAATCATTCCGCCCAAGGTTGCTAAACCTAAGTTGTGTGCTGGTGGGAGTGTTCCCCAAGCAGGACGACCAGGACGCGGACCAATCAAATATGCACCCACTATAGCTGTCCAACCACCCACGCTGTGAACTACAGCACTACCAGCAAAATCATGGAAACCCATTTTGGCTAACCAACCTTCTGAGTTCCATACCCAATGGACAATTATGGGGTAACTAAATGCACCCATAATGGCGCTGTAAATTAAGTCACCAACAAAGTTAGCTCTTCCCGCCATTGAACCAGTGGTGATGGTACTGGCGGTAGCAGCAAAGGCAAATTGGAAGAAGAATAAGGTATAGGTATTAAGTGCAGCAGTAGAACCAGGTGCGCCCATTGGGTAACTACCATCAGCACCGGGTAACTGACTCAGGAAAAAGGTATCAGTGCCAATAAAACCGCCCGCACTTGTACCGAAAGCAATCCCAAAACCAATACCCCACCAAACGAGGATGGTAATACATGGATCAATAAAGTTTTCTACTAAGGCGTTAACTACTCCTCTTTGTCGCAATAAACCTGCTTCTAACATTGCGAAACCTGTTTGCATGAAGAAGACTAAAAAGCCCGTCAGCATTACCCAGGTGGTATCAATGGAAATTTGCAATTTTGTGGTTGTGTCCGCTAAAGATTCCACTGTTGGCGGATCAGCAGCTTGGACAATTGTCGGAGCGAAAATTGCAAAAACCATTGAGCCTATAGCGAGTGCTAGTAGGCGGTGTAAGGGACGAATTCGTTGATTCATTGCGGTTTTTATTACTAGAAAAGCTTGACCAATTGATAATTGACAATTGACAATTGACAATTGATAATTGCCCATTATTGAATGATTTTCTTTGGCTTACCCAAATAATTTAAGTTAAATTAATTAGGGTAATTGCACAAGATTTCGCTAATAAATGTGAAAAATCGTGGTTTTGATGTTTTAGTTTTGAGATGTTTCTCTTTTTTGCTAAAACATATTTTTTTGAATAGCATAAGATACATTACCTCCTATGCCAAAAGGAATTAGGAGTTTGTTGTTATTAACAATTCCCGATTTTTTATGAAGGATGATCACTCCTCAATGTGCAGTTTTGAATTTGGCACAACCTAATTAATTCAACAATTAATAATGTTAACCTTGTTAATGTTTCTGTATATTCAATTACAGTTTTTAAGGTTTTGATATAAATGATGCTTCTGCACAGGATAGGGAAATGTCGATATATCCTTTGTAATACAAGCATTTTCTCCTAATAGCACTGTACCCTCAAGGTAAAATATATTTATTTATATAAATTCTTAATAATTTATTAATTTTTTATATGTAAAAATTATGTATTCCAGATTCCCGGTTTCTTAAAGAAGTCGGGGATCTATGTACGAAGTTACATTTTTGGCTAGTGTGTATTTATTGGGAAGGCGATCGCTAGATTAACAAAACTGTTAACCAGTTACTTAATATACTTGTATAGTATACGAACTCTAAATCTAGTAGTTTATGCGTCTACACCACAATTGTGCAGAAAAAATCTTAAATTAATCTTAAATTAATGTCGGATAATGTCGGATTATTTAAGTAAATTTCCTGAGATGTAAATTCAAATTTAATCAAGTATACAATTTAGTCCCAAAGTAATAATTACGCAAAAATACTGATTACAGAGCAAAAGATAGGTTATTTAATAGTGATTAAACAAAACGATAAACAAATAAAGTAAAACTGTTACATCATTTCTAGTTGTAACATTACCTAAGCACCAAATTTAGGCTTTTAGGTCAACAAAGAGTAAACTTTAGTTTGTCATATTGTTTTAGATTGTGCATTGTCCGTACTGACAACAATTCTGTAAAATACTGGCTGCAAAATTTATGTACTGATATTTTTTCAAAGCATTTGACATCTTGTATCATGCTGAAAGTCTGATTTTGTGCTAGTAAATTGCAGATTTATTGTAAGCATTCAGCCGTCAGCCATCAGCTATCAGCAAGAGCCTAAAAAACATCAATACTAACCTCTAGCTTTCTCTCATTAACAGTTGTGAAATTTGAAAGCATTCTGCTCATTTTCAGACAAATCTGTCTAACTGTAGGTAAAAGCTGTTAGCGCAGCGTGGCGTAGCCATTTACTGATTACTGATAGCTGAATACTTGCGATTTATTTTACCGAAAAATTGGGTCTAAAGCCCCGTCCTTCTAGGACGGCTTTTCTTCCTGCAACCTATCAATCCAGTCTTCAATCATTTGAGTCATAGTTTTTCGCTTCTGTTTGGCGACCTTTCTCAGTTTTTCCAGTCTTTGAGGGTCAACCCGTACACTCAGTCTTTCTTTCATGCTGCTATCCACCGGCTACCCATTTATGGTATCATGGGCGATATGAGAACACTGAAGTTTAAGCTCTATCAACACAAGCGGAATAGACACCTCAAGCGCACAATTAACGCTGCTGGGGTGATTTATAACCATTGCATTGCCCTTCATCGACGCTACTACCGGATGTATGGCAAGTATTTGAGTTGTGCAAAACTTCAGTCACACATTGCCAAATTGAGAAAGCGTAATTCATTTTGGCAGCAGGTAGGATCGCAGGCAGTGCAAGATATTTGTCAACGCATTGACAAAGCCTATCAATTGTTTTTTAAGCACAACAAGAAAGGAGTAAGACCACCAGGATTTAAGAAAGTTAAGAAGTACAAATCCTTCACCTTTAAGCAAGCAGGTTATAAGTTTTTGGGTGGTAACAGGGTGAAAATTGGTAGCCGAGTTTATCAATTCTGGAAGTCTAGAGAGATTGAGGGAACAGTCAAAACCCTAACCATTAAACGCACGACCCTGGGTGAATTGTTTATGGTTATTGTTGTTGATGATGGTAGTAGCCCAGAAGTTGAAGTTAAGACAGGTAAAATCGCTGGCTTTGACTTTGGGCTGAAAACATTTCTCACTTGCTCAGACGGTACTAAGATTGAGTCTCCCCAGTTTTTCAAACAGTCTCTAAATGCCATCACCAAAGCGGCTAGGCAACATTCTAAAAAGCTAAAAGGCTCATCCAACAGGGAACGAGCAAGAAAGAATTTAGTACGCAAATATGAAGATATCTCTAATCGTCGGCGTGACTGGTTCTGGAAGTTAGCCCATGAGTTAACAGACAAGTTTGATGTACTGTGTTTTGAGACATTAAACCTCAAGGGAATGCAGCGACTTTGGGGTAGAAAAATATCGGACTTGGCGTTTGGTGAGTTTCTACAAATCTTAGAATGGGTTGCTAAAAAGAAAAATAACTTGGTTGTTTTCATCGACCAGTGGTATCCCAGTAGTAAAACTTGCTCTAGTTGTAGGCACGTTTTAGAAAACTTGGATTTATCAGTCAGAGAGTGGCGTTGTCCGTCATGTCAATCAGTTAACGGGAGAGACGAAAACGCAGCACTTAATATTCAAATGGTTGGGGCATCATCCATTAGGTTAGGCGATGTCAGACAGGCTATGCCTGCAATTGCTGTTTGAGCCTAGAATCCCCATGCCTTTAGGCTGGGGAGTATGTCAATCATGTTCAGGTGCTATTTCATCATCAACCAGTTGACTATTTAGGAATTGCTAGTTTTAGTCCTGGTAAAGTGACAAATATTGCTGCTGTGCGGATAGATCAAATACTTCATGCTTCCTATTGTGCTGATTTGAATTTAGAGCAATTATCTAATTTAATTGCTAATACTATCACCCACGAAATTGGACACACTTTAGGTTTAGACCATTCTAATTTACCAACTGATGTGATGCACGATGGACTGGATCACAGAATTCATAGTTTGATGCCACCATCATTTCATGCAGAGCAAATTATCTTAATGAATTATGCTATTAGTCAGCATAAATCTTAGTTGATATCCTTCAATATTATACAGCAGTTTCGAGGTAAATGAGGTACAAGGTTAACAGGCAGGATGCCTGTTCCACAAGGGTTTTATCATTAACATCTGTAACTCAGAATACCGAACACTGCTGTATGTTCTAGTCCGTGTAGGCGAACTTTGTTTGTATAGCTGCGATTTACAATCGCCTTTTCTTTTTTAAAACTTTTCTTTTTTAAAGCCTCTGTTCTAAATACTGCTGATAACCCAATTCTGCTAATTTACTTTGTTTATCCATCACCATATCAAGTAAACTTTGACGATATGCTTGGACTTTTGCTAACAATTCTGGTTTATGAGTAGCGAGGATCTGCACTGCTAAGAGTCCGGCATTTTTAGAATTACCAATAGCTACAGTAGCAACAGGAATACCTGCTGGCATCTGCACAATAGAATATAAAGAATCAACACCTTGTAAATTACGAGTTGCAACAGGAACACCGATTACAGGAAGGGGGGTTAAAGATGCTACCATACCAGGGAGATGAGCAGCACCACCAGCACCAGCGATAATGACCTTAATACCGCGTTGGTGGGCGGTTTGGGCATACTCTACCATGCGTTCTGGGGTACGATGGGCAGATACAATAGCTACTTCGGATTCAATGCCAAATTCCTCACAAACAGCGATCGCATCCTTCATAGTAGGCAGATCCGAATCACTGCCCATAATAATACCAACTTCAAGACTCATAGAATTTTAGATTTTAGATTTTGGATTTTGGATTTTGGATTTTGGATTTTAGATTTTGGATTTTGGGTGAATTGTGGATATTTCCATCTACAATCAAGTTTAGGTTTATCTTGGCAGGGTAATGACTACCGCGACACTCAACCCGATTCTTTCCAACGTTGATATTATCAATGCAAAAGTACCCGGTTATCAAGGTTTACAGATGATTTGGGTGAATAAAGAGGGTAAAATTGAAGAGATTTTACCAATGGGCAAAGTGTGTCAACGAGAGACACCGGAAAATTTACAGATTGTGGATGTTGCCGGAGATTGGATATCATTAGGTGGAGTTGATATTCAAATTAATGGGGGTTTGGGTTTAGCGTTTCCTGAGTTAACGCGAAAAAACATCCATCGGTTAGAAGAAATATCACAATATTTGTGGGATGCAGGAGTAGATGGATATTTACCAACACTGGTAACAACTTCTGTAGAAAATATACAGCGATCGCTCACCCTCATTGCCAACTATAGCCAAAAATCCGGTGCAAAAATTCTGGGAGTTCATCTCGAAGGACCATTTTTAAACTACGGTAAACGAGGCGCACATCCAGCAGAATATTTATTACCCCTGACAATGAATGAAGTCAAACGGGTATTAGGTGATTATGCCTCAATTGTCAAAGTTATCACCTTAGCGCCAGAATTAGATCCTACAGGGGAAGTAATCCCCTATTTGCACTCCTTGGGTATCACCGTTAGTTTAGGACATTCCCAAGCTACAGCAGCACAAGCACAACAAGCATTTAAAGCCGGTGCAACAATGGTAACTCATGCGTTTAATGCCATGCCACCATTACATCACCGCGAACCGGGATTATTAGGTGCAGCAATGAACAATCCCGACGTGATGAGTAGTTTTATCGCTGATGGACAGCACGTAGTCCCCATCATGTTAGAAATTTTGCTACGTGCAAGTAAAGGATTATTTCTTGTCAGTGATGCCTTAGCACCGTTAGGATTACCAGATGGTGTGTATCCTTGGGATGATCGCAAAATTACCGTTAAAAACGGCACAGCCAGATTAGCAGATGGGACATTATCAGGTACAACTTTTCCTCTATTAACGGGAGTGCAGAACTTAGTCAAATGGGAAATTTGTGATGTAGAAACAGCCATTTTCTTAGCCACAGATGCACCCAGAAAAGCGATCAATTTACCCACACTTACGCCCAAGCAACCGGCTAATTTAATACGCTGGCATTGGGAAGAAAAGACAAAAGAACTGACTTGGAAAAGAATAAATAATTAGTAAGAATTCAGGAGTCAGTAAGTAATAGGTTGGAATATTTGATAAATTAGTAGATTATTAAATAGTGAATTTGGGGGTACATTGGAAAAAGCTGAATGCTGACAATAAAACTTTCAATAACATCCTGTAAATCCTGAAATCCTGGACATCCTGATTCAGACAAATAAAGATTTTATCTCACGCCAAGACGCCAAGACGCAAAGAAGAAATTTTCTGTTTTTCTCTGTGTCCTCTGGGGTTCATTTATCCAAAAAATAGATATATAATATTATTTTCAATAACATTCTGAAAATCCTGAAATCCTGAAAATCCTAATTCAAACAAAATTAATCATCATGACTTTAACAGAAGAAATTCTTTCTCAACTTCCCGGAAATGTCTTAAATGGTTTACGGCGCACCGACCAAATTTTAACATCTTTGCGAAGCGATAACCAAACATTCACAGAAGTAGTTAAACAAAACTCCACACCTTTAAATTCTGTAGACTGGGATGTAATTATTTGCGGTGGAACTTTAGGAATTTTAATAGGTTGCGCTTTAGCAGTGCGCGGTGTGCGGGTAGCATTATTAGAAAGAGGAATTTTACAAGGAAGAGAACAAGAATGGAATATTTCCCGTAAAGAGTTGTCAATATTTAGAGAATTAGACTTATTAACAGAAACAGAGTTAGAAACAACTATTGTCACAGAATATAATCCCGCACGAGTGAGTTTTGCAGGTGGTACAGAAGTTTGGGTAGAAGATGTTTTAAATATTGGTGTAGATCCGGTTTATCTTCTCGCAACTTTAAAAAATCGTTTTCTAGCGGTAGGAGGAATTTTATTTGAAAATACTCCTTTTAATGAAGTGGTAGTTCATCCCGATGGGGTAATAGTCAATAACCAATTTAAAGCCAGATTATTACTTGATGCAATGGGACATCTTTCACCTATTAGTAAACAAGCACGTCAAGGAAAAAAACCAGATGCACTTTGTTTAGTTGTCGGAAGTTGTGCGGAAGGTTTTCCGAAAAACGACTCAGGGGATTTGTTGTTATCTTTCACCCCTTTACAAAATCAATGTCAATATTTTTGGGAAGCTTTTCCCGCAAAGGATGGAAGAACAACATATTTATTTACCTATATGGATGCAGCACCCCAACGCTTGAGTTTAGAAGATTTATTTGAGGAATATTTGCACCTGTTACCAGAGTATCAAGGTGTGGAAATTAATCAATTAAATTTTAAAAGAGCGTTGTTTGGTTTCTTTCCTAGTTACCGCGAAAGTCCTTTACAAACTCTTTGGGATCGTATTTTACCTGTGGGTGATAGTAGCGGAAATCAATCACCTTTGAGTTTTGGCGGTTTTGGTGCAATGATTCGCCATTTACAACGGTTAACTTTTGGCATTGAGGAAGCATTGCAAACCGATCAATTATCATCTTCATCCTTAAAACTTTTGCAACCATATCAACCGAGTTTAAGTGTAACTTGGTTATTTCAAAAAGCTATGAGTGTGGGAGTAAATCAACAAATTTCCCCAGATCAAATTAATCAACTTCTATCATCTGTGTTTGCAGAAATGCAAAAGTTAGGAAATCCGGTTTTAAAGCCTTTTTTACAAGATGTGGTACAGTTTTCTGCTTTAACCAAAACTTTGTTAAAAACAGGTTTCTCTCATCCTGTCTTGGTTGCTAAGATTATTCCTCAAGTGGGTTTATTAAGTTTAATTGATTGGATATTAAATTATGTGAATTTATTGATATTTACTCTTTTGTTTTCTGTGAGTTCTATGTTAGAACCGTTAGTTAAGAATCTGCCCATCGAACAACAATATTATTATCATCGTTGCTTAGATGCTTGGAAATTTGGTTCTGGTGGTGATTATTTGGAATAAGTTATTATCTAATAATTTAGCTAAGGCGATCAGATCCCCGACTTCTTTTATATTTATCAGGACTTACGCAAAAGGGAACGAAAGTAGGGGTAATTCATGAATTACCCCTACTTTCGTTCCCTTTTGCGTAAGTCCTATTTATATTGATGTCAATAAATTGTGAATTGATCACAGGAGTCGGGGATATTAAGTAAGTCGGCACGAAAAAACCGAAGCAAGTACAAAAATGTAAAAAAAACGACGGAAGTGGTCAAATGCTCTCGGTGTCACGCTCGGCGTAAACGCCTTGATTGGCTTTCATCCCTCCTATCAAAAACGGTTAAGTTTTGGAGAGTGGCGGAAAAACTTAACCTCAAGGGTTTTTAGCCTATTTTCTTATAAATTGCTTACAACGTCTCTGCATCAATTCTGGGATATACAGCATTTTCCGGTGTAATGAGGTACACTTTGGGCGGGCAAGATGCCCACCCCACAAGAGTTTCATGATTATGATTTGTACCTCATAAGAACGAAATCTGCTGTATATACTTGTTGAGCAATATATATACAGCAAATTGTAGATTAATGAGGCTTCGCTATCAAGGAGTCAGGAGTTTAAGGATATCAAGGAGTTTTTTGTATTTGGAAACGAGGTAAAAACCAACAAAGCGCAAGGTTTTCCTACTCATAGTTTCCAAAACCTTGCACATATTTTCTTTGTTATCACCCTCAAACTCTTTATTCATCGTGGTTTTCAGTTTATTCAGCAAACCCTATTTGATTATTGAATCAAAATGGAGTGTTGACCTTTAATGAGAATATTTTTAAATAATTTTAGCAATCTAGTTGACAAAATATTTCATTACTGTTTTAATAATTTGCATAAAACTACTGAGACTGAAAAAGTGAAGTTGCAAAAGCCAGCATTTCTAGGCAAAGTTTTGGGCAACGAAGGCTTAGATAGTCGCAGACATCGCTTGCTGTTAGTAGCTTTGCTTTTGTGTGCCACTTTACTGCTCATGATGGGGGTTTCCCTGAGTTTAGGGGCAGTGTCAATGACACCGCAGCATTTATTACAAGCCATTTGGCATCAAGGAGAACCCCTCTATCAAACTATTCTTTGGGATTTGCGGCTACCGAGAATCCTGGCGGCTGTGCTTGTGGGTGCAGCTTTAGGAACATCTGGCGCACTACTCCAGGGAATGTTAAAGAATGGGTTGGCTGATCCATTCTTGTTAGGAATCTCCGCAGGTGCTGGTTTAGTAACCATAGCTATGTTTAGCTTTGGATTATTGCAAACGTGGATACCTTTAGCATCTTGGTCTGGAGGCTTATTGACATCAATTATTGTGTATTGGCTGGCTCGCAGAGGAAATGCTATTTCAATTGAACGATTAATTTTAGGTGGAGTTGCAGTCAGTTCCCTATTTGGTGCAATCCAGTCCGTGTTATTGCTGATGGCTGAGGATGGGCAAGTACAAGCAGCACTGAATTGGCTCATTGGCAGTTTAAATGGACGTGGTTGGACGGAAGTTAAGGCCTCTGGAGTCTACATTGTGGTAGCTCTGTTGTTGGGATGTTTATTAGCTCGTACTGTCAATCTGTTGAATTTAGGAGATGAACTAGCGGTAAGTTTGGGGGTGTCAATATTGCGATCGCGCATTTTTATTGGTGGGATTGCTTCACTTTTAGCAGCTAGTGCCGTTAGTATCGGCGGATTGATCGGTTTTGTGGGTTTAATTGTTCCTCATGGTATCCGCTTACTTGCAGGTACTGATTACCGAGCAGTCATACCGTTAAGTGCTGTTGGCGGTGCTTTAGTTCTCACGTTTGCTGATTTGGTGGCTCGTTTAGGTGTAGTGGAGTTACCTGTTGGTGCTGTCACCGCTTTATTTGGCTCACCTTTATTTATTTGGTTACTTTATCGTCGTCAGACAGGATTTTAAATATTTTTCCCTGTTCCCTGTTCCCTGTTCCCTGCCTCAACGGAAAGACTTTTTCAGCAAACCCTATGTATGCCTATACAAACTCGTCATCTTAGTGGTGGTTACACCAACCAGCAGATACTCACAGAAATTAATCTCACTATTGCCAATGGAGAATGGCTGAGTTTAGTAGGTGCTAATGGTTCAGGAAAATCTACTCTCTTGAAACTAATTAGCCGCTTATTGCACCCACAACAGGGAACTGTACTCCTTGATGGTAAAGCAATTCATAGCCAACCAGCTGCGGAGGTAGCGCGAAAACTGGCATTTTTACCACAGCAACAAATTATTCCCCAAGGTTTAACAGTTCGACAATTAGTTAGTTTAGGGAGAACACCACATCAACCTTGGTGGCAATGGGAATTAAACGCTGAGGATCAACAGCAAGTAGCAATTGCCTTGCAGTTAACACAACTAGAAAAACTAAGCGATCGCCCAGTAGAACAACTCTCAGGAGGAGAAAGACAAAGAGCATTTTTAGCCTTAGCTTTAGCTCAAAAACCTAAAATTTTACTGTTAGATGAACCCACCACATATTTAGATATTCACTATCAACTGGAATTATTAGAACTGTTAAAAAAGCTAAATCAACAGCAAAATTTAACAATCCTAACAGTTTTACATGATGTTAATCTTGCTGCCCGTTATAGTTCGCGCATCGCCTTTCTACGACAAGGTAAGTTATTCACCATAGGAGCGATAGAAGATGTTCTCACACCCGATGTCTTAGCAGAAGTTTTAGATATCAGAGTTTCCATTCTTGAAACCCCAGTAGGTTTACAAATCTGCCCTCTAGCTCCTTTGAGTTAAAGGTTTTCTATTCATGAATTAATTATTTATTGGTTATGCCAAATTAACCATTATTTTCCAGTGCCAAAAAATCATGAAAAACAATTTACTTTTTTTCAACATCCTATTCATTACCTTTGGTAATCTTTCAGTTGCATCAGCAGAAATTGTCCAGTTAAGTGATATTAATTTGCCCAATCGTAACGCTCAGTTACTCCAAGAACAACCACAGGAAACAGAGGAAGAATGTCCCCCAGATAATCAAGCTCAATCTAATAATCGAGACGTACCGGAAGGCTGTCAAAAGGAAGAGGAAACAACTAGCTCCCAAGCAGATGCAGATATTGAAATTAGCGTCACAGGTACTCGTACACCCAGAGCATTACAAGATTCTCCTGCAACAATTACCGTCATTGATGATCAAGATATTCAAAATCTTTTTATCCGCGACATCAAAGATTTAGTTCGTTATGAACCCGGTGTATCTGTACGCAATCGTCCCACCCGTGCAGGTAACTCTAGTATTAATATTCGTGGGATTGAAGGCAATCGTGTATTAATCCAAACAGATGGTGTTCGTGTACCTGATATTTTTTTCAACACTAGCCGAGATTTAGTAGATTTTGAATCTCTCAGCAGAGTAGAAATTATTCGTGGTCCGGCTTCTACTCTTTATGGTAGTGATGCCATTGGCGGCGTTGTCTCTTTCATTACCAAAGATCCAGAAGATTATCTCAATGTTTTTAACCGTCCCTTTTATGTAAGTGGGAAAGTAGGCTATAACACCTCTGATTATGGATTATCTGGAACGCTCACTTTAGCAGGAGGAGATGAAAAATTATCAGGTGTATTTCAATATACGCGCCGTGATCAAAATGAGCAACAAAACTATGGTGGACTTGCACCGAATCCCCAAGAAATAGGAAGTAATAACTTCTTTGGTAAAGTTGTTTTTCGACCTAATAATAATCATACTTTTAGGCTGACTAGCGAATTACTTGATCGCAAAACCGACACTGATGTTAGGAGTTCGGCGGGATTTAACCCTTTTACGCGATTAACTACACTTAGTCAATTTGCAGAAGATGATGTGCGAAGAGGCAGAATTAGTTTGAGCCATGACTATGCTAATTCTAATAGTTCCCTCTTCCAAAATTTAAAATGGCAAGTTTATTATCAAGATGCCAACACTACAGAGCAAGTAGAAACCAGTTTTATTAACAATGCCAGACAAAACATTCGTCGATTACAGAAAAATGAGTTTTCTCAACAAATTATTGGCGGAGATGTTCAGTTAGAAAGTAATTTCAACATAGGTAGTGTGAATAATCGCCTGACTTATGGTTTTGATTTATTTAATACTGCTACTACCCGTCCCCGTGATGCGACAGAATTTAATCAAACTACTGGAGCAGTTACAAAAAATGTCATAGGTGAACTATTCCCCAATAAAACATTCCCCGACACTAACACATTAAGGGGTGGCATTTATATCCAAAATGAAATGGAATTTGCCGATGGTAGAATTACTTTAATTCCGGGAATCCGTTATGACTATTATCAATTAAGTCCTAATCGAGATGATGATTTTAATAGAGTCAACACTCAAAATTCTGAAGTCAAGGGTTTTTCTGATTCGGCTATTTCGCCGCGCTTGGGTATAGTTGCCAAAGTTACACCAGAAGTTTCATTATATGCTCAATATGCCCGTGGTTTTCGTAGTCCTCCCTACGATGATGCCACACTGGCTTTTACTAATTTTGCTTTTGGTTATACAGTATTACCTAACGCTAATTTAAAACCCGAAACCAGTGATAGCTACGAAGTTGGTATACGGGGTAATTTCCCACAAGGCAAATTTAGTCTCACAAGCTTTTACAACCGCTACAACAATTTTATTGACACTGTACAAGTAGGAGTATTACCTATAGGTGGTAGATCATTCCAACAATTTCAAAGTCAAAATATCAGAGGTGCAACAATTTACGGGATTGAAGCGAAAGGTGAATACAACTTTAGTAATACTGATGACGGTGTGAGCTTATTTGGTGGTTTAGCTTATGCTGTAGGTGATAACAAAGAAACAAATCAACCTTTGGATTCTATAGATCCTTTCAAAGCAGTTTTCGGACTACGCTATCGTTCTTCGGGTAACATTTGGGGTGCAGAATTAGCAACTACTCTTGTAGCAGATAAAGACAGAGTTAGTGATGCTAATTTCTTTAAACCTAAAGCTTACACCGTTGTAGATTTACTCGGTTACTACAACTTTAATCGCAATACAACATTAAATGTTGGGATTTTTAACTTATTCAATGAACGGTATATTGAATGGTCAGATGTTAGGGGTGTGAATGCAAGCGATCGCTTCCTCGATTTATATACCCAACCTGGTATTAATTTGGCTGCAAGTCTCACAGTTCGTTTTTAATCTTGTAATCAAAACAGAATACATCCGTCAGTTGTCAGAATTTAGAATTTAATTCTGAAATCGTGTCTGAATTTTCTACTCCTTGATGCTGATGGATGTATTCTCACTTCTAAATTTTTCTGCAATTTTCAAGCTTTTTAATATGTCTAAAATTTTGATATCTGGCTTATTAGTTCTAGCTTTAGTAGCTTGTAATTCTACAGTTACCCCTGAAGCACAAGTCACACCCTTAACTCAAAATAATTCTGTCAAATCACCAGAAACATCTGCTCAAAGAGTAGTAGCACTTTCTTCTATTGCTGCTGATATTATCTACCAATTAGATCAAACTAAATTGGTAGGCATGACTGGAAGTAGTTTATTACAAAAAGATTCCAGATTTAAAGATATTCCTCGTGTCAGCGAAAATCAAACCCCACCTAATTTAGAAAAAATTCTCTCTCTCAAACCTGATTTAGCTATCATTCCAGAGGGCTTTTTTACCAAAGAAGCGCAGAGATTACAAGAACTAGGAATTTCTGTATATACTTATAGGCTTAATAGTTGGCAATCATTAGAAAAGCTGACACAAGATTTAGCAAAACATATTAACGCCGATCCTCAGCCTTTAATCAACCGCTATCAAGGTTTCATTAGTGAAATACCCCAACAGAATGTATCAGCTTTAGCATTAGTCAGTTCTCAACCAATTTTATCACCGAATCAAAATAGTTGGGCAGGAGATTTATTGATGAAATTGAAAGTGCAAAATATCACTGCTGACTTACAAGGGCAAAGTCAATTTCGTGGTTATATTACCCTCTCACCAGAGAAAGTTTTAGAAGCGAATCCTGAAGTTATATTTCTTATTAATTCGCCGCAACAACAATCAGCAACAGCAGTGTTAGATGAATGGAAAAAACAATCTTTTTGGCAAAAATTAAAAGCCACTCAAAACAACCGCGTTTATGTACTTGATTATTACGGATTTATTAATGCTGGTAGTATAGATGCCATTGAAAAAAGTGTTAAAAATTTACAGCAAGCTTTATCTGGAGGTCAAAGCGAAAGCATCTAAATCGGCGATGTTCTTGAAAGTCTTTTCCTTGATGTCCAGGAGTCACTTGTCTGCCCCAGGAAAAGACTTTCTGCTGCAAACCCTAATTTCTATTTCTTTTATCCAAAAATTTCAATTGTTGATATATGGAACGAATCAGAGGTAAATTTACATTATTTTCTGCTGCTATTCTTAATGGGTTGCCAATTAGTGCTTCTACTTCTAAAGGACGATTTTCATCAAAATCAATTTTCATGCTGGTGCGATAGGGTTTCATTTTTACGGTATAATCCAACATGGTTTGAATGAAACTATCAGGAATAATTCGCCCTGTACTTTTTGCCCCTAATTGTACTTCCTTCATCAATTGTTCTACTAATGTCCGAGTGTACATATCCGCCATTAATTCATCTGTTTTAGCATCAAGAATGACGGATAACCCATTATAGGGAATATTCCACATCAATTTTTTCCAACGTCCTAATAATAAATCTTCTGTTAGTTCTATTTCAATTCCTGCATTTTCAAAGTCTTGAGAAATTGCTTTCATTCTCTCTGTAATTCCTCCAGCATGATAATTAGTAGCATATTCCCCCAAGGTAATTTGTCCATAGTCTAAATGATGTATGTGTCCTGGGGCAATTTTATTAGAACACAGAAAACATAAACCACCCATAATATTAACGTTGCTGACAATTTGGGCAATTTCTGTTTCTATGCCTAACCCATTTTGTAATACTAAAACTATGCCATTATCTTTAACTACTGGTGGTAATAATTGTGTTAGTATATGGTTTTGGGTGGTTTTTAGTGACACAACTACCACATCGCAGCTAGGCATTTTTTTGACTTGATCGTAAACTTGCACTTGGGGTAAACGAAAGTCACCGTCTTTAGACTGGATCAATAAACCATTTTGCTTAACTTGTTGATAACCACTATTAACTAAAAAGTGGACTTCATTACCAGCTTTTTGCAGTTTAGCCCCGTAAAAACCGCCTAATGCACCTGTTCCTAGAATTGCGTAACTTAAATTACCCATTTTAGCTATAAAGGAATCTTACAACAATCATAAGTTGTTATTTTACCAGGATTTTAACGTAATAAAACTTAAACATGATTTACTATTTTGTATAACCTTCAACAGATATGAGGTGACATGAATGGCTGATATTGTTGATATTGCAGTTAGTAATGATGGTTTTCAAACTTTGGTAGCTGCGGTAAAAGCTGCGAGTTTGGTGGAAACTCTAAAAAGTCCTGGTCCTTTTACTGTGTTTGCACCTAATGATGATGCTTTTGCTAAGTTACCACCGGGTACAATTACCACTTTATTACAAAATATTCCCCAGTTAACCAGAATTTTAACTTATCATGTCGTTCCGGGAAAGTTGACTAAAGCGGATTTAGCTAAACTGGGTACTGTGACTTCTGTGGAAGGTTCACTGATTAAAATTAATTGTGAAGATGGTTTTGAGGTGAAAAATGCCACGGTTTTAGCAGCAGATATTGATGCTGATAATGGTATCATTCACGTTTTAGATACTGTAATTTTGATGGGTTAAATTTTCAGGAGTCATTCGATTTTGGATTGACGATTTTGGATTTTGGATTGACGTTAGCGAAGCGTACGCAGCGCAGCGAGTATTTTTCTGTTCTGAAGGTCTCAGACCTGTATCAAATTTTTTAATCTAAAATCTAAAATCTAAAATCTAAAATTACCAGTCAGGAGTCAGGAGTCAGAATACTTGATTAATCATTAAAAAGCTGATTACTGATTACTCACTACTTGCGTTATATCAATAATGGTGGGCATTGTCCACCATTTATAATTATCTATGGCTAAGTTGTTTTTTGGGTTAATTCTTTAATTTATGTAAAATAATTCCGGTGATTACTCACTATTACGCTATGGTAGATGAAGACCAAATACTTTTCGGATAAGATCCCCCCGCCTACGGCGACCCCCTTAAAAAGGGGGTAAAAGAGGGCTAAAGCCCCCCTTTTTAAGGGGGGTTGGGGGGATCTTCACAGTTTTTAAACCTTAACCGAACAGTATTGGATTAAGACCAATAAATTAATAAATCAATAAATTAATAAATAAATGTTTAATTGGTAATTTAACTGGTAATCAAACTTTTCATCATCATCTAACCCTATCATCACAAGTTCAAATTAATGCTCGATTTCAACACTTTAGCTGAATTTTCCCGTGCCAACTGTGCTGGTATATGTGCATTTCTTGTACCTGCAAATATTCTGGCTACTTTGTTAACAATTATCCTCACATTCTTAAACCGTCCTAAATTGCAAATATGGCAATCTGCTGGTTTTGCAAGTATGTTTGCTTTTGTAATGATATTCCACGTTTATACTTGGTTTATGATTGGTGTTGTGATGTTACCAACTTTTATTTTATTAGGTTTAGCAATTACTTGTTTGTTGGCTAATTTAATTGCTATTATCTGGCGCAGCAATTCTCTACAATTAGGTTATTTATGGAAGTCTATAAAAATTTAATTGATTGATTTATTCATGATCTGGGATTTTTGAATAAATTGCTGACTTAGATAATTTCGCTCTTTCCTATTCCTGATTTGGAAGATGTGGGAGAGCGATAAATTATTGAACAATTGATTTGTTTTTATTGATAGATTTATTGTATAATGTAATCAATATTAGATAGAGTCAGGAGAAATTTATATGCTGACTGATACTACGAAAAAATTATATGAACAAGATTTTTACTTGTGGATACAAACTACAGTTAAACTGTTAAGTGAAGGCAAGCTAGAAGAATTAGATATTGAGAATTTGATTGAAGAAATTGATAGTATGGGAAGGAGAGAGAAAAAAGAACTAAAAACTCGTTTAATAGTCTTAATAGAACATTTATTAAAACTGCAATATTGGACAAAAGAAAAAAATTATAATGCTAGAGGTTGGCGGAATACTGTTGTGGAACAAAGAAGACAAATAGCTTATAGTTTGGCAGATAGTCCTAGTTTGAAATCTATATTAAATGATGTATTTTTAGAATGTTATCAAGATGCGAGAAATGATACTTTGAGAAAATATCAACTACCTTCGGAATTATTTCCTGAAGATTCACCTTTCTCTTTATTGGAAGTTCTAGATGCAGATTTTCTACCTTAAATTGAGTTTTAAGTTGAGTCTTAAATTGATTGCGATCGCCACCTTTTGGGTAGCTATCGCTTTGTGAATTACAAACTAATTAAAAACTAATTTCCCAGCTTCATTTCTGAGAAAATAAAATCTACAGCAGCTTGTAAATTTGCAACAATTAAATCAGGTTGATAAGATTGTAATTGAGTGCGATCGCGTATTCCACTTTCGACACCTATCATCTTTACACCGTGTTTTTTAGCTGCTGTGATATCCGCTTCTGTGTCTCCCACCATCCAAGTTTCAGCAACGGGAGGAAGTTCTTTAATAGCTTTGGCCATCAACAGTGGTTTATCTTCAATATCACGGGTTTTTACATAATCGTTACTTAAACAATAACGTCTATTTTCTGGGAAGAATTGCCCCAAATCATACTTATCAAAAGCATAATCTAATTCTCGCACTCGACGCATAGTCATGACAACTAAATCAACTCCTGCTTGTTGCACTTTGGTTAAAGCATCTAACGCACCAGGAACAAGAACATCATATTGAAAATAGGGTTGGGTGTGTACAGTTTGTTTACGAATTTTCGCAAATTCTTCCCCTTGTTCTGCATTTAAACCCGATTTTAAAGCAACTTCTTTTTCAGGAATGTGCGATCGCTTGAGTTGCCAAAATTCCGCTTTAGAAAGTTCCCTTACCTCTTGATCAGGATATTTAGTTTTTTCCAGACAAAGTTGATAAACTTGATAGTACCTTTCGGAAACGTCCATAATTGGACCATCAAAATCTGTAATTAGTCTCAGCATCAGTTATTCATGTTAATTTTTTTATCATTATCTCAGGAAAGAGGGAACAGGGAACAGAAAGAGATGGGGAGGAAAGGGAAACAGGGGAAGAAAAATTAGTTCTTTATTGTTCAATTCTTCTTTCTCTTGCCTTTTGCCTTCTTACTGTCACCTGTCACCTGTCACCTGTCACCTCTTCGACTGACAAACCCCCGTTTAATTTGTTCACTTTCCATAGCAGTAAATAAAGCGTGAAAGTTACCTTCACCAAAACCAGAAGCGTGAGAACGACGTTCAATAAATTCCAAGAAAAAAGTCGGTTCTGTAAAAATTGGTTGGGTGAAAATCTGCAATAATAAAGCTTCTAAAGGTGCATCTTTTTGAGAGTCTACCAAAATTTCTTGTTGGGCGATCGCTTGTAATTCTTCAGGTGATAAAGGCAAATTTAAACGTTGTTGTAACTGTAAATAATAGCTTTTGGGAACAGAGAGAAAAGATAAACCAGCAGCACGAAAACGAGCGATCGCATCAATTAAATTTCGAGTATGTAAAGCGATATGTTGCACACCAGAACCACGATTAAATTCTAAAAATTCCTGGATTTGGGAATTAGCAGAAGCAGGTTCATTAATTGGTAATTGTACCTTACCATTAGCAGAAATCATCACCTGACTATGCAAACCAGAAAAATCAGTTTGAATATTAAAACTTTGTTGGGGTTGAAAATCAAGAATATTTTGATACCATTTAACAGCAGTTGGTAAATCCCCAACTTCCACATTTAAAACCACATGATCTATACCTATAAAACCATCCTGTTCAATAATTGTTTTTTCAATATTTCTTTCTATTAGTGAATGACTCAATTTACCCCAACCAGAAATTTTTGCATATTTGTAAAATTCACAATTTTCAATAGGTTGTAAAAGTGTAGCACCATTAACAGTAGCCTTTGCTGTAACCGTCTTTAAATCGTCCACAACAAAAGCCACATCAACCACACCAGGAGGATGAAAACGTAAATATTCCGCTACAGGGCTACATGGTAAAAGAGGTGAAGAAAGTAAAAAATAGACATCACCATTTTTCACAACTTCAGTGTGAGTGTGTAACGAATTTCCCTGATTTTCATAACTGGGAAACAATGAATTAACTACTCTTTGAAAACCCAGATATTTGACAAACCAATCCCGCCAAATGTGGGCATCTTCTACATAGAAGTGAACGTGATCAATTTGGATCATAATTGTCTAAATCAGGATTTACAGGAGTTAAGGAGTGACAGAATTTAAGAGGTTGTTTGAAAAGTTTTAGATGGTGACTTTAGATACCCCCCTGATCCCCCCTAACCCCCCTTAATAAGGGGGTAACTAGAGTCAAAGTCCCCCTTTTTAAGGGGGATATAGGGGGATCTGAAAATGTTTGATACATCATGAGAGACTTTTAAAACATCCTCTAAGCTGTTCCTCATTTAAACTGTATAACCTAAATAAGTTTAAATCTTGTGGGGTGGGCATCCCTGCCCGCCCAAACCAAATATTTAAACTATATTTAAACTAAGTGATTTTTCACTAGAAAAATAAATGACTATCAGGCTGAATATTAATTTCCATTGGCACAGCTTGAGGTTCAGCCGATAAAGCATAGAAAATAGCATTAGCCGCAGTTTCACAACTAAGCATTTTTGTTCTATCAACCTTCAAGTTTACATGATCCCAAAAAGGAGAATCTACACCACCAAAATAAAACAAAGTAAACTTCACACCAAAACGTTTAAGTTCATCCGCCATACACTTACTAAAACCCACAACCCCAAACTTAGAAGCAGAATAGGCCGCAGCCATCGGCATTGAATGTTTACCTAAAATTCCCACTACATTACAAATATGCCCAGATTTGCGTTTTTGCATTTCCTTAGCAGCAGCTTGAGAAGTATAAAAACAACCTTTTAAATTCAAATCCAGAATTTTATCTAATTCCCCTGGTTCTATATTGTTATAACCTTTGAGAATACCAATACCAGCCGCATTTACTAAAACATCAACTTGCCCAAAATGCGCCAAAGTTGTTTGTATTAACGCTTCCACCTGTTCTGGTTTTGTAATATCCGTCGGCACTGTCAGCACTTTCCCTGATAACTCACCAGCCAATGTTGTTAAATTCAAGCCATTTCTAGCAGCTAGTACCAACTTAGCCCCATTGAGTGCCAGTTTACGAACTAAAGCTGAACCAATACCACCAGTAGCACCAACGACGACAATAACTTTATCCTGCATGACAGTATTGATAATCTCTTTACATTTCTTTATATACTATAGCACTAGTCATGAGTCAGTCGGGGTTATTGCATAGAACCCGACTTCTTTAAAAAGTCCTGGATCTAAATAAAAACTTTATATTTCATATTTCTCATTTTTCTTTTTCCTGGGATCTCTTTAATTTCTTCACACTATCTTTTACTAGTACAAAACCAGTATACTTGGTTGGTACATCAAGAATTTTCTCGAAATGTTTTTGCAATTCCTGAGTCAAATCTTGCAGTTTTGGCAATAGCTGATCATTTTCTACATTTGTTATTTCCATAGGAGAATTGATAATTTCTACGTTTTCAACACCCAAATTATTGAGAATTTGCCAATGCTCATCCTCTGTAATTTCCAATTCTTGACGCATTTTTTCTAATACTTCTAAACCTTCAGAGTATTTCATCTTTCCTTCCACTAAAAATTCCCGTGCCACACCTTTGTATGCTTGATAAATTTTGTTTTTTGTGAAACTTGGTAATACCTTGGCTAATACATATATTTCCTGAGTGTTTAATTCTTTGATAGAACGTCCATCTAAATATTTGGGCAAATTGATATCTAGTTTTTCTAGTTGCTTGCGTAAACGATTCGCAACACTTTCTCTTGAGTAAATATCCGGGCTACGTTTCCAAGTTTTGTATAGCCACATTGTACTCAAGATGACTAATAATATAATCAGAGGACGACCAGCAAAAATAAAAAAGAAGTTGAAAATGCCAAAGGTGCAAATGGTAAAAATTCGATGTCTGATAGTATCAATAGAAAGATGAAGATGATGACGCAGACTATAAGCTTTTGCTTTTTTTTCTATTACTTTTCCGCACACATAGGCAAGAGCTGTAAATCCTCCAAGAGTCATCGGCACTGCAACTATTTTAGGTATATTAACTGTTTTTCCTAACACATAAAATCCTGGTGCAAACAGTGATGCAAGTTGATCGGTTTCTCTTGCCCAAACACCAGAAAAGTAATAATCCCAATTACCAGCATACAGATAGTAATAAACAAAATAACCAATAACCAAACCAACATAGCCGTAACGTAAAAACGATGATTCTGGACGTTTTAAATCAGCCCAATAAGTTCTTTCAGAATCAATATCAATACAAGGATTTTGACAAGCTACACAAGCACTTTTTTCTTTACCATCTGGTAATGTAGTACGGCACATTGATTGAGTAATTAATTGCTCACTTGTATGAGCCTGACTGCTAAATAATCCACCCGGTTCACCATAAATCTTTTGCACTGTAGCCATCGGACAAAAGTAGTTACACCAAGACTTGCCACTATATAAATAACCCACAGTAATAGCGAATACAATGGTAAATAATAGCCATAATGTTAACACTAAACGATCTGCATTAAAAAATAAAATACGACCACATAAACCTACAAACAGCCATGCAAATTGTACATAGGGATAATTTTTGCCTAACCATGAATCAGGCTTAATTTTTACTAACTCATAACGTATTTTTCCAGTTTGAGGATCTTCTCGTTTGATTTGACGCTGCCAACCTAAAGAGCGGGGAATTTGTGATAAAAAAGATAGGGGGCAAATTCTTCGCCACATTTCATGTCCAAACACTAGTAAAATGAATATAGAAATGGGAATAATTGCTCCCCAAAATAAGGTTGTTCCCAAAGCATAAGGCTGTTCTGAGAGGCATTTATCTTGTACTTGAATACAAGTATTGGACAATCGGAAAGGACTCCAAGTATTTTCAGGTTTAGTCAATATTGAAGATAAAGGATCATATAAAAAAGATGCAATTAATCCTAGCCATAGGATAGTTAATACCCAGCGTATTTTGTGTATTAGACTTTCAGATATACGATCAAACATGATTCTTCGGTACTTGTTATGCTAAATTACTAATTGGGTAAGAAAGAACAGGGAACGGGGAACAGGGAAAAAATCTTTAATTTTCTATTTTTTTAATAGTAATAATAATTATTGCTACAGCTATGGTTAGAGTTTTGTTGTATGACGTAATGCTTATATCCTGATTATAGCTATCTATTCTTACATCTGTCAATGGGAAAAGTCGGATCTCTAAAGTCAGAAAAGTCAGGGAGGGGTTAGTTAGAGATTGTTTGAAAAGTATTATATGAAACCCGTAATCTCCAACAACCTAACCTCCTAACCCCCTTCCTTACAAGGTAAGCGGGTTTTAAAGCATCTCCGCTTGCAGGGGATAAGTTTGGAGAGGGGTTCATTTATACCTTAAACACTTTTCAGACATCCTCTGAGGTTTATTTAATGTTTTTTTAAAGTTAGATCACTTATTGTCCTGAATATTTTTCATACTTAATATATTTCCTATTTATCCTTCATTAAATATTTAAAATTCTTATGAATAAATTTACTATCATAGTGCTGACTGGACATATATCGGGATGAATTAATGATCTAAGAGCTATGTAGGATATGTTCTGTCAAGTAGTTCATCGGGAGCATCCCAATTGTGACAAAATAAACGCAACAACACTAAAAAATCTCTCACAATCTCTTACCTTTGTGTCCTTTGCGTCCTTTGCGGTTCAATCATATCAAATCTTGGAGCATTTTATTTCCCTAGATCAAAATAAATTTACACATTTGGGATGCTCCACTTCATCAACCTGGAAAGAATAACTCTTATTGATGTAAGAAACAACTTTGAGTATAAATCATCTCCAAGGAAAAATATCTCAAAGTTTGATCTCCAAATTTGCCCTCATCATTATCTTCCAGATATATTGTTTTTATAGTAGAGGACTTTTATAGTGGCTACAAGTCATCTCAATCGTAAACAAGTAATTACTACCTCTAAACAAAGCGTATTTGATCTTAGACAAATAGCTACAATTTTGTTTTACAGACGCTTTTTAATTTTAGGGGTTTCCTGTGCAGTAATATCAGTTACAAGTCTTTTGGCTGTCATTACAAAACCGATGTACCAGAGTTCTATGCAAATCATGGTAACTGATGATTTGGATCAAGAATTACGATCAACTCAGAGCCAAACACAGAGCCAAATAGATGTAACCAGTGAGTTAAATAATTCTGATAATTCATCTAGAGAATATACTCAGCAGATGAAATTAATGCTGAGTTCTAAACTAGTACAAAAAGCAGTTGATTTACTACGTGCTGATTATCCCAATATTACCTTAGAAGATATCAAAGGTAACAGTGATACTGGCAAAACTGGATATTTGCAAATCAAACCCGCAGAAGAAAAATTATCATCTAATGAGGTTAATAATCAAGTATTTGTCGTCTCATTTAAAGACCCCGATCCTGTCAAAACCCAAAGAGTATTACAAGCTCTGCAAAAAGTTTATCAAGACTATAATATTGAACAAAAAAATCAGCGTGTTAATCAAGGTTTAGCGTTTGTTAACAACCGATTACCAAGGTTACAGAACGAGACATTAGCGGCTGAAAAAAGATTAGCATTTTTTCGCAGGAAACATAATGTAATTGATCCACAAATACAAAGTAAAATATTGTTAGAATCTCTGGCTGATATTCAGAAACAACGACAAACTAACCGTTTACAACTCGAAACTGTAGAAAATCGCTACAAAAGTCTAGAACAAAAATTAGCATCTTCCCAAAAGAATGCACAGTTAAATGCTAGTTTAAATCGTTCCAGTAACTATGAAGCTTTAGTCAATGAACTTAGAAAAACAGAAACTAATTTAGCTCAGGAGCGTTTGCGCTACACCGATAATTCTCCAGTGGTGATCAGACTGAAGGAAAAACGCCAACTTCAGATGGCATTATTACAAGAACAATTGCAAAATCAAGCTACTAATACTGATAAAAATACAGAGAATTTATTAACTGTTGATAACAAATTATCTGAGGAGTTAGCCGGGTTGAGTAAACAACGCAATTTACTCATGAATAAGGAAAATAACTTAGTTAAATCTGAACAAGAAATTCGCACACAGTTAAATACATACCCCAGCCTCATATCAGAATATAATCGTTTGCTATCAGATGTAAAAATCCAACGCCAAACACTTGAACAACTGGTGCAATTCCAACAATCATTAGGATTGAAAATTGCTCAAAGCGGATTTGAATGGGAAATTTTGGAAGAACCAGCAGTAGGTATTTATATTGGTACAAAAAAATGGTTATTGATTATTGGTGGAATAGTAACTGGACCAATTTTAGGTGTGATTGTAGCCTTAATTTGGGAAATGTTTAACAAGGCAATTTTTTCACCTTTACATTTACAAAAACTAACAAATATCAGATTACTTGGTTCTGTGCCAAAATTGGGTAAACCTAGTTGGAAAAGCAGATTGAAAGAAATATTGAGACAGAAGCAAGAAAAAACAGCATCGGTAATTCCAGAAAACATAATTCCAGAAAACAAAAGTAAATTATCCAGTCATGAAACCCTGGATATGATTTACCAAAATCTGCAAATCTTTAAAAATTCCTTACCTTTTAAATCTTTGATGTTGACTTCTGCACTACCGGGAGAAGGGAAAACAACCTTAACTTTAGGGTTGGGAGCGAGTGCAGCGAATATGCACCAACGGGTATTAGTCATTGATGCTAATTTGCGATCGCCCAGCTTACACAAAATTTTGGGAATCTCTAATGATTGGGGTTTATCTTTATTATTGCTGGATGACATCAAGACACAATTTCAAAATTATATCCAACCTATTCACCCATCAATTGATGTTTTGACTGCTGGACCAAAACCAGATGATGTCACCAATCTCCTCAGTTCAGGAAGACTCAAAGAATTAATCGAATCTTTTGAAAAAATCTATGATCTAGTTTTAATAGATACTTCTTCTATTTTAGATAGTGTTGATGCTAGAATTATTGCCTCTGTTTCTAATGGTATTGTCATCGTCGGACGCATCGGGCAATTAACACCACATCAACTAATGCAAACAACAGAAATTTTGAGTCAGTTAAATTTAATTGGTATTGTTGCCAATGAAGTCAATAATTCAGGTGACAGGTGACAGGTGACAGGTGACAGGTGACAGGTGACAGGTGACAGGTGACAGGTGACAGTGAAGAAGAACTTTCTATGATTTCTGACTTCTGACTCCTTGATCTCCTGACTCCTTGATCTCCTAAAGTTGAAGTCGCAACTTTCTCACAAGGAAAAATATCTTTTAAACTGGTAAAGGCTTGTGATTCAACGGTCAGCATGAAAATCCAACTTTATTTAGGCGCTTTATTTTCCCAAATTCAAGGAAAACATTGGTGGATAGGTATCCTGTTATGGTTTATTTTAGTTGCTCCTGCTCAAGCATCTGTGATCCTGCGCGTAGCAATTGAAAAGGGAGTCAATCAAGTTAAAGTTGGTGCTTCCACGACAGCAATAGTTAAAGATAGTTCTGGCCGTACCCTGGGACAACTACCAGGAATGAGTGCTTATGCAGCGCAAGCAGTTCCCGGAGGAGTAGCGTTAGATAAATGGCAATCTGGTTTATTTTGGATTGAACCTACAGCTAAAGGATTTGTTTATATAGGCGATCGCTGGTTTCGCGGTAGAACTTTGGTTATCCCTACCGAAAACGGCTTAACCGCTGTCAACTGGGTAGACTTAGAAGAATATCTTTACAGCGTTATCGGTGGAGAAATGAACTCTAGCTGGCCGCAAGAAGCTTTAAAAGCCCAAGCGATCGCCGCCCGCACCTATGCCCTCTACAAACGAGAACAACAACGCAACAACCCCATTTTTGACTTAGGAGATACCCCTGATCGCTGGCAAATTTACAAAGGTGTCAGCAGCGAATCTCGCAACACCTACGCCGCAGTAGATAGCACAGCCGGTCAAGTCCTCACCTACGACAACCGAATAATTCTCTCAGTATTTCATGCCTGTTCTGGTGGACACACCGAAAACGTAGAAGACGTTTGGGGAAACCCTCTTCCTTATTTACGCGCTGTTCAAGACTTCGATCAAAACATCAAAGAATGCAACTGGAGCAGAACCTTCACCCCAGGAGAAATTAGCTCCCGCATTTCTGGAGTCGGTAACGTCAGAGATATGATCATTGAATCTCTCTCCCCGTTCCGCAGTGTTAAAACTTTAAGAATTGTGGGAGATCAAGGTACAAAAGTCCTCAAAGGTGAAGCAGTCCGCACTGCACTAAAACTGAGAAGTACCCGTTTCACTCTCAACAAAGACGCAAATGGTAACTTTACCCTCCAAGGATTAGGTTTTGGACATGGTTTAGGTATGAGTCAATGGGGAGCATACAACCTAGCTAAACAAGGAGCAAACCACCTGCAAATTTTAGGACATTATTACAAAGGTGTCGCCTTAACTCCTATTCAAGCTAAGTAGTCAGGAGTCAGGAGTCAGGAGTTCAGGAGTTCAGGAGTTCAGGAGTTCAAGGAGTCAGGAGTTCAAGGAGTCAGGAGTTCAGGAGAAAGAATTAATTTTTTACCCTATTCCCTATTCCCTATTCCCTGTTCCCTGTTCCCTGTTCCCTGTTCCCTGTTCCCTGTTCCCTGTTCCCTTCTTACTGTCACCTGTCACCTGTCACCTGTCACCTGTCACCTCTCTTCATCTAACAAATTCTGCCTTTTCACCTGCTCAAATTCCTGTTCTAATAAATCTCTATCACTAGAATAAATTAAATCCTCTTGACCAATTACTTTCTCACCGGCAAACTGACGAGCAAAATCAATCTTTTGTTGTAAAGTATCATCCGCATTTCCTAAAATTCTTGCCCTTTCTAAACGTTCACGGTTACGATTAGCAATTTTACCATTACGCCATTGAATCCAAAAATAACGCGCTAACGGTATTCCTAAAAAACCAATTCCATAAGCTAACAACAACCAATAAATTCCTTGGACAAAGCCAACCAATCCCCCTATTTGCGCTGCAACTTCTCCACCTTTTAATAAACTTCCTAATATTAAAGCTCCCACAATATTCACCACACCCAGACCAGCACTGAGCATAATTTGTCCTGAACTCGCAGCACTAAACCGCCACAGATTTTCATCTAAATATGGATCTACTGGTTGACGGAGTTTTTTACTAGCTTGTACTTGCAATTCGGGGAAATAATATACCATTTGTCCTTCAGGACTTACCTGGGGTTTTCCATTAAATCGCACCAACACAGGTAACATATAATCTTCATATTCTTGTTGGTATTTTTCACCCAAATTATCTAAATATGGTGCTATTTGTTCTGCAACCACCGCCCCTTGATTATTTCTAATTACAATCCCAATTTCTCGCCAACGTCTTTCTTCTAATTTCGCATTCGGATTTCCATCACCAAATAAAAATGAAAATACAGCTTCTAAGAAATTGAAATCACTCTTTTCTCTTCTTTCTCTGCGTCTTTCTTCCCCATAATAATCAGGACTAAAATACCAAAATAAATCCGGGAAAAAGAAGAAATTAAACCCACCACCGCTACCTCTATTATCTCCATCACGGTCTGAATTAGCAGCAGTAATTATGATAATAATAGTGAGAGTAATCAGCGCAATCGAAGCAATTAACAAAATCCCAAAGGAAATTCTAATTAAATAAAACAACACTCCCCAAATTTTTTTCCACCATTCTTGCAAACGCAATTGCAAATATTTATTTCTTAAAATTGTTCTAAAATTTTGGGGAAATTGATAAACAATATCACCTGTTTCTGCTACCTGTAAATGTCCACCAGCATCAGACGCTAAAGCTAATAAACCTTGGTTCGCTTCAGCCACATTTAAACCCGCTTGACTAGCTACATCACCCACAGTCACACGGCAGCCTAATTGTTCCACAGATCGCATAATAGCGGGATTGGGAGTCATTGTCTCTCCTCTCCTGTTTGATTTTATAGTGCTTTTATTTAGTATAAATAATTTATCAAGAGGGAACAGAGAACAGGTGACAGGTGACAGGTGACAGGTGACAGTGGGAATAAATTATTACCAATTACCAATTACCAATTAATTTAAATGTTACAATTAAATACAATCTTGGTAAACCAGCAAATTTTCCGCCTACTATGGTTCAATATACTCTTGCTCAAAGCCCAGAAATTATCCTGACTGTTCCTGGTAAAGATTCGGCTAAAGCTCGTGATAAAGCAATGGATCAGTTGATGGAACTGATGGAAGCTGATAAACTACCCACAGAATTAGAAGAAGGATTTGGTCCCCAACAGTTAATAGAAGTCAAAGAACCAACTGTTGATAATACTAGCGGTGAGGATGCCATTACCCAAGCTGTACAAGTTCTCAGCAATTTGGCTACACTCAAGTTAAAAGTCCAGGAAACCCGCACTGAAGCTTTAGAAATTCGTAAAGCTGTTGATGTTCTATTTTCTGATAATACTGTCACTGAGGAAGAAATTACCCGTCTCAAGGAAGGTTTCAAGGTTCTCAAAAATTTCGCCCAAGCTAATATTCGTTATCAAGAAGCAAAAGCGAAAGCTGAACAAGCTAGAGAAATTTTAGATCAAGCTTTAAAATCACCCGAAAAATAACAATATTGAGTAATTGGTAAATCTAAAATCCCAAATCTAAAATCCAAGGGAGCATCCCAACTTAAAAAAAATGTCCGCAGCAACACTAAAAAATATCTTAAATTCTCTTGCCTTTGTGTCCTTTGCGCCCTTTGCGGTTCAATCATATCAGTCCCTTGGATCATTTTATTTCGTTAGATAAAATAGATTTACACATTTGGGATGCTCCCAAATCCAAAATCTAATATACCAAAAAGGGTAGACTTTTGAATCTACCCTTAATAATTATTTGATAATGCTGGGGCGCTAGGATTCGAACCTAGGGATGGCGGGACCAAAACCCGCTGCCTTACCGCTTGGCTACGCCCCATCGCCTTGTCTTTAAATAATATAGCAGTAACCCCATAGGTTTTGTCAAGGGTTTTTTCCAAAAAATTTCCAAAAAATTTCCGATTTGTTAGCAGGGGGCTATAGAAGATACCGGACTTCTTGGAGAAATCGTGGATCTGAGGGATTTGGGGCAAAAAAAGAGGGAAGGTTGTTATACCTTCCCTTGGTTTGCTGTTTTTCTGGTTGTTTTGGTTGTTTTCTGGCTTTTGCTGTTCTTTGAGTTTGTTTCTCAGCATCTGCTGTTGTTTCTTGATTTGTCTTTTTCTGGCTGAACCGCCCCGGCCTTTATCGTTTCTTCCCTGTTTACGGGGGGATTCCCATCTTTTTAAGCGCATAGTTTTAATATGGTGGTTTGTTGTTTGTCCTATTGTACTACAAGGATTGATCTTTTGGCAAGTAGGATCAAGCTGCTATATAAAACCTAGACAAAGCTAGACTTTACTTTCTACTTCAACGGGAGCATGGGAGCGGTTATCCCTCGGTAGACTTTCACGCCTTAGCCAGACGCGATAACATGATTGCTGCATTTAGATCCCTATCTATTTGCAAACCACAGTTCTCACAGCGATAAATTCTTTCAGACAAGGAAAGACTATCTTTTTTATGCCCACAGTGAGAACAGGTTTTACTTGATGGATAAAATCTATCAGCAATTATAATTTCACAGCCAAATTTTTTAGCTTTATAATCTAGCTGACGCTTAAACTCATAAAATCCACAATCAGCTATTGCTTGTGCTAATTTATGATTCGATAACATTCCTGAAACATTCAAATCTTCTACTACTATCTTCGCGTGGTTTTTACATAAGTAAGTAGTAAGTTTATGAAGAGTATCTTTTCTCAGGTTTGCTATTCTCGCATGATGTCTAGCTAGTTTAATTTTAGCTTTATATTTGTTGCTTGAACCTTTAGCCTTTCTAGAGTAGATATTAGATAATCTTTGCAGTTTAGCTAAATTCTGTTTGTAGTGTTTAGGATTAGCAAAAGTAATACCAGTGCTAAGAATAGCTAGTTCCTTTACTCCCAAATCAACACCAACAGCATCATGTTTTTTAATAGTTGGCTGACATTCTTGTTCATAAGAAAAGGCTATATACCAACTATCAGCAGTCCTGGAAATAATAATACTTTTACAGGTGGTGTGAGGTAATCCTTCATAAGTTTTTACCCATCCAATTGTCGGTAGTTTTATTGATGTACCACCTACAGGAATTGGTTTACCACCATTATCAATTGTAAAACTATCATTTTTTCCTTTCTTTTTGAAGTTGGGATATTTTGACTGTCCTTTAAAGAATCTCTGGAAAGATTCACCTAAACTATCAAAAGCGTATTGAGTGATTTTCTGACAAATACCTTTTTCCTTAATCCATGTCAACTCAGGTTTTACGTGATTATTAAAGAATTTTTTGAGGATATATTTATTTGGCTTTAATCCATCTTTGTACAAATTCTGCCAAGTTGCTAAACCCCAATTATAGGTAAACCTTGCTATGCCAGCGTGTTTAGCCATCAATATTTCTTGAGTTTTATTTAACTTGAGTTTTGTTTTGATGGATAAAAGCATTGGTGAATCTTAATAAATCACTTATAGGTTTGTCCATGAGTGTACAGGTTTGTTTAGTAAACTGTCAACTTAGGACAAGCTCCCCGACTACTATCCTGTACATCCTTTAATCCTGGTTATTATCTCGACTTACTTCGACTTACTTCGACTGCGCTCAGTACAAGTCGCTCAGTACAAGTCGCGGTAGTTGAGCGTAGTCGAAACTCGATAACCACCTGATTCTTACTGCATATTTTTCTAAATCTCTGTTTTGAAAACCTGTTCTAAACGATGAGTTTGACTTTCTGCTTCTTTGAGTAAATCATTCCAATCATCTGGAGGATTTCCACTTTCTAGCATTTTCTGAAACACTCGATAAGCGTCTGTTTTACTTTGATATGCTCGCTTAGATTTTTCGTCGTTCACCCAAGCATAAACAATGATTTTACCTTGTTGATGATATCTAAAAAATAATCGGTATTGTTGAAAAAATTTAGCTCTAAACCAGTGTTTGTATTCATCTCCCAGGGTTGTACCTTGACGATAATCGTTTAATGTTGGATCTTGAGGAATGACATTAAATGCAAGTTTGAAAATAGCAGCTAGACGTTTTGTGGCGTTTTTCTGTTTGTATTCTTGAGGATATTTCTGACGTAAATTTTCTACCTGTATTATCAGTTCTTCTAACTGTTCTAGAAACAAGGAATGAGCAAATATAGTCCATCCGTTAATTATTAAAGGTTGTCTTAAGGGTTGATATTCAGACACATTTACTCATCCTCGTCTGATAGTGGTGCATCCAGATCAATTTCTACATCAGCAACTAAGGATTGAATACGGTTTACTAATTCTGGTTTAATGGGTTGTAGATGTTGAGGATTTTTTTGTATATCCTGGGCAATAAAGTTTAAAAATTCCCCCAATATTGGATCTTCGTCTTTTTCAGTAACGCGAGAAATAATTACTTTACCGTCGGGTTGAATCACATAACGAATTTTATCACGTTTACCCAAGCCTAGAGCTTTACGCACGGGTTCGGGTATTGTGGTTTGATATCTGTCTGTTAGGGTAGACTCTGAGGATGGTGTGGGTTTGACAACCATAACAATTTTGAGGGTTATTCTCTATTTTTAAGGTAATGCAATTGCATTGTGTTGTCAATGTTTAGGTTTTTGGGTTTTGATTGATAAGTAATATTTTCGGTTTTCTTCACAAGTTTATGAAGGAACGAACCACGTTCTGCGAAGCAGTTCCCGAAGGGTAGACACGAAGGACACGAAGAAAGAAATATAAGAGAAATTTCTGTTATTTTTTAGTAGGTTAACAGTAACATCCTGTACATCCTTTAATCCTGGATATCCTGATTCTGACTTAATATTTTTCTGTCATCTTTATATTTCACAGTCCTCAAGTCTTGACACAAAAGAACACACCAACCCACGGGGACAATGATACCCACCGACCACTAGATGAGGGAGGCGACCTTCAGGTGATTTTTTTATATTATAAAAAGAAACATCACTGTGATATAAAAAATTTTCGTATACCTCTCCCTTTATCCATCCTACCCTGTTGGCAAAAGCATTCCAGATGTTATGATCAAAATCTTCTGTTCCACCCAAACTTTGATAAATCCGTTTCTGTACAGAAAACCCAAATTTATCATTACTATATGTTGCCCATAACCAGTCAATACTGCGGAGGTCTTCACAGGGAAAATTATCAATACTTTTAAAATCTAAACTTTTCAGATTCAACCAATCTTCTTCACTTTCAAAATCTGATTTTTTCACTTCTGCTACTACTAACATGACTCGTTTTGTTTCCTCATCTGCTTCTCTCCATTTTCTTGTTGCTAATAATTTCTCTAGTTTTTGATACTGACTGGTTACAGTAACAGATGGTCGAGGAATTTTCACAGGTGGTTGAGGTGGTGGAGGTAAAATTTGAGATGGCGATCGCCTCACATTTTGATCTACAAAATTTAACTCCTGCATCACGTCTTTCACAGATTGATAACGATGTTTAGCAATAGGACTTGCTAATTTTTCCAAAATCTTCCCTAATTCATCACTTACCACATTTCCATTTAAAAAATCTCTCCATACCCATTCCCCTTCCATCGGACTATATAAATCAAAGGGACTAACTCCTGTTAATAAATGCAAACAAGTTACCCCTAAACTATATAAATCACTACTAAATAAAGGTTTACCCATTGACTGTTCAGGGGCGCAATATTCAGCAGATCCGATAATTGTCCCTGTAGCTGTGCGTTGCTGTGGTTTGACTATTTTCGCCGCCCCAAAATCTACTAAAAATAACTTATTTTCACTACTCAAAATAAGATTTTCTGGTTTAATATCTCGATGAATTACTTGTTTACTATGAACAAATTCCAATATTTGCAAAACTTCTATTAATAACTTTTTAATTTGCTGTTCAGAAAAAACACCATTTTTATCTAACTCAGTTTGTAAAGTTTCACCTTTAACAAATTCCTGTACTAAATATTGACGATTATCGGATGTAAAATAAGCCATTAATTCAGGTATTTGCGGATGCTTACCCAACTCCTCTAAACGTTGTGCTTCCTGTGCAAATAACTGGGATGCTTTTTCAATACTATCAGTTCCCTGTGCTTGGGGTAAAAATTGTTTAATGACACAATAAGGTTTTGATGGTTTATCCTCATCAATAGCTAAAAAAGTCCTGCCAAAACCACCCTGACCTAAAATTGATTGTGGTGCATATCTTTCACGCAAAAGTAACTTATTACCGCACTTCTGACAAAATTGAAAACTATCAGGATTAAGAAAAAGACAGTCAGGATTAACACATTGACGCATAGACTCAAAACCAAGGCTTTGTTATCAATTGATAATTGACAATTGACAATTGATAATTGTTTCATTCAAGGCTTAAAACCTCCCCTTTCAAGGGGAAAAAAACCAAAAAAATCCGCTTTTTCAATCCTCTCCGTTTAAGGTAGAGGTCATTGTCAAATTTTTAATTGTTAATTGTCCATTATTGAATATTCTACCCTAATTAATCAAAACCTACGGAAAATATCTCTAAACCTCCTCCCTTCGTGTCCTTCGCTTCTTCGTGGTTCGTTACTTCAAAACTTAACACTCCACAACCAAATTAAAACTTCTGACCAATACCAATATGCACCCGACTTTCACCTTGATCATTAATTCCCAAGTCAGCACGAATTAAACCTAAAGGCGAATCAACGCGCACACCTGCACCATACCCAAAACCACTACCAGGTTTATTTCTTACATTAGCTGGTTCTCCAATCACGGTATCACCAGAACCTAAATCAGTGGCAAAATCAGCAAATATCACACCCCCAGCAATAGGGAAGATCGGAAAACGATATTCAGCCGAAGCTAACACATAACTACGACCACTTCCTACTTTACCAGCATCATAACCGCGTACTGAGTTAGAACCACCTAAGTTAAAAGTTTCATAAGGTGGTAAGTCACCCACTACAGTACCAGCTTGCAGGTTTAAAGCAAATACTTGGGGTTGTGTGCTGTTAAATAAATTTACGGGCATAAATTGACTATAATTGCCCCGCAGCCGATTCATGGTAATCTGTCCATTACCTACAGGTATAGATTGTTCGGTACTGAAACTAAGAACAGAACCTTGAGTTGGTTTAACTGGGTTATCCCGTTGGTCTTTGGTGGCTGTAAATGATACGGTAGCTAGGTCATCTACACCAGTATCACTCAATGATAATTGGTTATTGTTTGCATCTCTGGGGGTAATATTTCCAGAGCGATCGCGGATGGTAACACGAGTATAATTCAGACCAACGGCAGCATCCCAACCCTCTATTTCTTGTTGCAAACTCACACTAGCGCCTATTTTCCCTTCCCGCACTTTATCACCATTCGGCAGTTTGATTTTATCGTCAAAGGTATCGGAAATTTGTCTTCTACGGAAGGTTTTGATGTTATAACCCAAACGTTCAGGGTTGGTTTCTCGATAAGGACTGTTAAAGTTAGTATTAAACAGTACATCCTGTCTGTTTAGTTCCACATTTGCAGACAAGGTATCATTCACACCACCAACGTTTTGATCTCTATAACTAACAATTACTGATATCCCATCATCAGCATTATATCCACCTCCCAGGTTAATAGAACGCGCTCCTATTTCTTGCAGTTCATAAACCAAATCAAGTTGTTTTGCGTCTCCTTCAAAGGCAACATTGACTCTTTGAAATAAACCTAATTTATATAAAGTTTGGATATCTTGCCGCGCTAAATCTTCTGCAAAGACTTTTCCGGGTTGTAGTTTTAGTTGCTGTCTGAGAAAATCTGCTTTACTACGTCCTTTGATGGGATTACCATTTTGATCAAATTTTTCGCCTTCTTCGCTCAAAAACCGAAATTTGACATCTCCGACTAAACCTTCTGCTACATTGACTGTGAGGATACCTTGGCGGTTTGGTTGAATTGATAAGACTCTGGCTAGGGTATAACCGTTATCTTTATACCATTGGTTAATTTGCTGTACTATGTTCTGAAGTGCTGCTGGACTGATATCTTTACCAATCTGATTTTGGAAATTTCCTAAGGCTGCTTGATAAGTGAGAACTTTTGCACCAGATAGCTGTAATGCTTGTACAACTATTGGTTGCACTTGATAAACTACGTTTACACCAGCGGATGTATTGCTACTGTTAACTGTAGCATTAGCAAATAAACCAGTGTCTAAAATTGCGGCTACATCCTGTTGAAGTTGAGTTTGACTGGTTCCTCCTCCAGTTTGGGTTTTAATAACTTTACGAATGATTTGCTCTAATTCTGCATTAGCGCCTATGATCTGGACATTGGTGGCGGTAACTACTAAATTAGCATCTGTAATTAAGTTGTTATTGTTATTATTAATATAATTATTGATATTTGTCCGTACAACTACTGGTTGCGATATCGGTTGAGGGCTAAATTCTATGGCATAAGTAGTTTCTGGTGCTGTTAAGGTTTCTACCTGTGCTGTTTGAGTTTCTACATCAGGCACTATTACCACATCTGTTGTTGCGGTTTTATGCTCTTGACTTGTATTTTGAGTCGGTGCTGCATTGGCTTGCTGAGTGGCATTACTAGCAGCTAAAGTAGCTAAGGTAAAAATTGCCGCAGAAGAAACTCGCATAATTAATGATAATCTTTGCTATAGATACCTATGGATTAAGAGACCAATAATTGTAATTTTTTGTTTCTGGTTAGATTTTTGCTACTACTATGCTACTACAAAAGCTGACGGTGTTAGGCGATCGCTGAGGATAAAGATCCCCGGCTTCTTTGAGAAGTCGAGGATCTGGGTACAGGTGTTTTGGTTGTTTTGGTAATTGGTATTACTTATTATCAGGCTTGATGATGACAAATTGCAAGACCCAATCTAAAATCCAAAATCTAAAATCCAAAATCTAAAAAGATCCCCGGCTTCTTTGAGAAGTCGAGGATCTGGGTACAGGTGTTTTGGTTGTTTTGGTAATTGGTATTACTTATTATCAGGCTTGATGATGACAAATTGCAAGACCCAATCTAAAATCCAAAATCTAAAATCCAAAATCTAAAAAGATCCCCGGCTTCTTTGAGAAGTCGAGGATCTGGGTACAGGTGTTTTGGTTGTTTTGGTAATTGGTATTACTTATTATCAGGCTTGATGATGACAAATTGCAAGACCCAATCTAAAATCCAAAATCTAAAATCCAAAATCTAAAATCTAAAATTCTATGCGTGATTTATCTCAGTTACCTTTATTGAAGCAGTCTCCAGATAAAAGTTCTCGTTTACAGTTACTGGTTTTAAGTAATGGTCATGGTGAAGATATCATTGCTGGGCGGATCATTAAGGAACTGCAACAGTTATCTTCTCCTCCTGATATCTTTGCTTTACCGATAGTGGGTGAAGGTCGTGCTTACCAAAATTTAAATGTGCCTTGTATTGGTGAAGTGAAGACTATGCCTTCTGGTGGTTTTATTTATATGGATAGTCGTCAACTGATGCGGGATGTCCAGGGTGGTTTGGTACAACTGACTTGGAAGCAGATTCAAGCTGTGCGTGGTTGGGTGAGTTCGCAAACAAAGTTAGGTAATCAAAAGGCGATTTTAGCTGTGGGGGATATTGTACCACTGTTGTTTGCATCTATCAGCGGCGCTAATTATGCTTTTGTGGGAACGGCAAAATCTGAATATTATGTGCGTGATGAGTTGGGTTTATTACCCAGAAAGTCAAAATCGGCACGTTGGGAAAATTTTTCAGGTTCTATTTATCATCCTTGGGAAAGGTGGTTGATGAGTCTTAGTCGTTGTCGGGCTGTGTTTCCTAGAGATGCGCTGACAACGGAAATTTTAAGAAAGTGGCCTATTCCAGCTTTTGATGTGGGAAATCCTATGATGGATGGTTTAGATCCTTCTTTTGGCAATGCTAGATTTTATCACAATCATGTTGAACAAGCAGAAATGGAAATTGTTCGTCCTTTGGTTGTGACTTTGCTTCCTGGTTCTCGTGCAGGTGAGGCTTATGATAACTGGGAAGTGATGATGATCGCTGTATCGGCTTTGATTGAGAGTTTCCGGGAACGAGAAACGGTGTTTTTAGGTGCGATCGCTCCCGGTTTAGATGGTAATCTTTTTTCTCAATCTTTAAAAATTCCAGGTTGGCAAAAATGCGATCAATCTCCTGTTCAACTTGCTGATGCTAATGCTTTAATGTTTCAACAAAAAAATGCTTATCTTATTCTCACTCAACAAGCTTATAATGATTGTCTACATTTGGGGGATTTAGCGATCGCTATGGCAGGTACAGCAACAGAACAATTTATTGGTTTAGGCAAACCTGCGATCGCTATTCCCGGTAAAGGTCCGCAATATAATCCTGGTTTTGCAGAAGCCCAAAGTCGTCTTCTAGGATCATCTCTAATTTTAGTAGACCAACCAACAAAAGCTGCCCAAGTAACACGGTCCCTGTTACAAAATCCCGATCTTTTACACGAAATTTCCGAAAATGGAGTTAAAAGGATGGGTTTACCTGGTGCTGCCAAACGTATTGCCGAATGTTTGCAAGAACGTTTAACTTAACTTTTATCACCTGCTATATAAAACCTAGACAAAACTAGACTTTACTTTCTACTTCAACGGGAGCATGGGAGCAGTTATCCCTCGGTAGACTTTCACGCTTTAGCCAAACGCGATTGTGTTCCAATTAACTTTCTGAAAAAGACTACCACCATCATTGCTTGGTTTTCGCGTCGGCAATAGTCTCAATTCAATACTTGATATCACCGTATTATATATCAAGTAGTTGATTTTTTTCTGAAAATATATTGATTGTTGTCAATATAAGTATAGTTTTGTCTATGAAATTGTCAACTTAGGACAAGCTCTTCCCCAGTCACCTGTCACCTCTTCCCCAGTCACCAGTCACCTGTCACCAGTCACCTGTCACCTATTAACCTACTAACCCAGAACGTAAAGCGCGAACTGCGGCTTGGGTTCTGTCATCAGCGCAAAGTTTATTCAAAATATTGCGAACATGAGTTTTTACTGTTCCCACAGTAATATACAGTTTTTCTGCAATTTGACCGTTACTACAACCAGCAACAATTAATTCTAAAATTTCCAGTTCCCGCTGAGTTAAAGGATAGGTTTCCAGAACTTGTTCATATTCCGTGGCTAATGCCTCAATTTTCACAGTCTTTGGTTTATCAGATGTGAGACTTTCTCCTGGTAAACTTGAGCGCATTTTCTTTAGTACCACATTGGCGATCGCTGGATCAATCCAAGAGTTACCAGCATAAGTAGCTTGTATGGCTTCGGTTAATTTGTTAATACTTGTTTCCTTCATGTAATAAGAATCTGCACCCGCCGCAAAAGCAGCTAAGACGGCATCTTCTGTATGATCCATTGTCAAAATCAAAATTTTTGTATTGTTTTGCCCAGTTTCTGCTTGATGGCGTTTAAACTTGCGGGTGAGTTCAATTCCATCCATATCTGGTAAACCAATATCCACTACTGCTACATCTGGCTTGGCAGTTTCCAAAAGTTTTAATCCTTGGGTGGCATTTGCCGCTTCACCTATCACCCTTAACCCGCTGTTTGACTGCAATGCAGCCCTTAACCCCATCCGGGTTAAATCATGATCTTCAATTAAAAGAATGCTGATCTCATTCATTGTTACACCCAACTATATATCTGACTACTGCTTTGAACTTAATGTGAACTTAGAGGATGTTTGTAAAGTCTAAATTAATACTAAAATCGGCGATTAGAAATCGCGGCTATACAAACAAAACCTGCCTACGCAGGTTACAAATCCTTGGTTTTTCATTAGTCTACTAGTGGACTTGGTTTGTGTACTAGCAAATTATATTCGCCCAATACTTTTAAAACATCCTCTTAATTTGAACTTAACTTGAACTTAACTTGAAATTAATTTGACTGGTAAAGATTCAGGAGACAGAATACAGGATTCAGAATGAATGAGAGTTTTCGAGTCATGCTTGATAATTGATGAACAAACTTGCTCATGTGGATTCCTGCTGCACACAAATATTCTGATTCCTGTACGGGCAAGCATGGGGAGTTTGTACCTACAGACTCCTGACAATGAATGTAAGTTTTGGATCTAATTTGGATCTAATTTCCCCAAACTAAAGATAGATGATATTTTGACTTGGTTGCATCCATCGACAGAAATAATAAATTTCACTTATTTTATCTGGGATAGAAGTAAAAATCTAGCTACGGGTATATGGCTATTTTTTTGGAAAATATGAAATATTGAAACGAGTGGAAAATCAGACAACCAACCTATTTGTTATGACTGTGCCTTCCTTATTCTCATTTTTTCTTGAATTTTAAGTTCTACCAATCTCCTTGAATACTTTTCCCTTACCTTGACGAGTTGGTTAAATGTTATAAATTTGTCTTTTTCTTCTCATCAACTCTGTCAACAATGCTTGTGCTAAACTTGAACTCTTACTTTTTTGACACCAGATCGTTTTTTATGCAGTAATTAATGAGACAGTAATTTGGGGGTGATTTTTACTGACTCTGATCAGAAAATGTATTACATTTGACTCTAGTTCTTCTGTCAAATTCAAGTTTAAAGGCTTGTATATAGCCTGATGAATCAAGGAGGTTGACATTTTTATCCTAGCACAAGATTCTTTTGACATAAACTTACAGCAGATTCCTTTGTTATGAGGTACAGTATTAGACTGGGAAGTGCTGTATCAAGAGATGATCAACAGAATGACTAACTGGTAACTTGATCATCTATCATAGTACCGACCACAGACTCCGCCAACATCACATACAACATCAGATAATTTAAAATTTTCTATCTATGAACGAGGGGCAAGGGTTTAAAACTAATGATTCGCGCTTATATGGCAATGGCAAGATATGCACTTATAGCTTTTTAATATTGAATGATTAATCACTCACGAATCAAGACTAACTACTGTTCAAGTGAGTAAAACTGCTCAAGCTGATGGTACACAATGTTTGTATGCAACTCTCACTAATGGGTGAGGACGGTAAATCATTTACTCATTTACAATTGTGTTGAGATGGATAAAGTATTTGATTTTACTTTCTCTCGACACTGCCAGATTTCATAGAGAATCACTTTCATCTCGATAATTGCCAATTGTTTTTAAATTATTATTTATTAAACGAGAGCAATTTTCCATTTGTTAGAGTTATAACCAGGAGATTCAACACAATCAAAAAAAAATGGCAGAAAAAATCAAATACTTGATTCTGCAACCAGCTAAAGACATAACAAATTAAAACTACTAAAAGTGGAGGAAGATCAATTGAATGTAAAGAATATTAATTAGAGATTGTGTAAAATACCTGAGTTACTCAAGAGCTTTTTTTGAGATCCACAAAAATTGTCCATTCTGTAGTTATATACAGCTTCTTGTAGGTAAATAAAGTAAACAATGAGATTGACAAAGCCTTACGCAAACAGAGTTTTAGTTCTGACTGCTGCTGTATTGGAAGTCAGTATTCAGCAGTCAGTATTCAGCAGTCAGTATTCAGCTATTATCTGGGATTTATGAGCATTTGTAGCAAGGGATGAGGAAATTGATTTTGGTATCAGTCTCCCCTAAACATCCTAGAAATTCAGTTGAAAAAGCAGTTTTAGCTGAATGCTGACTATCTGAAAATAGAAATGCTGTACTTCAATCTCTTTTGGACAGCGAAAATAAAAACTAATGGAAGAGACGCTGAAAATTTTGGTTGTAGATGATGATGAAGTAGATCGCATGGCAGTACGTCTAGCCCTGACAAAAGCTGGTGTTTATATGGAACTGTGTGAAGTCAGCGACGGTAATAATGCCCTTTCTGCTCTCCAAAATACTAACTTTGACTGCGTTTTTCTCGATTATTGCTTACCAAACCAAGATAGCTTCACTTTAATTCACAAGCTGCGCTCTTGTGAAATCAAAGTTCCTTTAGTTATTCTCACCGCTCAAGGAGAGGAAAAAATTGCTGTTGATTTATTGCAAGCTGGTGCTACAGATTATCTGATTAAATCTAAACTAAATGCAGAAAATCTGGTACTAATTTTGCGAAATACGATGCGTTTATATCGGGCAGAAATGAAAGCAGATTTGGCATATCAACAACTTAAAGAAAGTAATGAACAACTGATTCGGAAGAACCAAGAATTGGAGAGACAAAGGCAACAAATTCAATTACAAAATTTGAGATTGTTGGAAGCATCACGACTTAAATCACAATTTTTAGCTACCATATCTCATGAGTTACGAACCCCAATGAATGCCATCATTGGTTTTTCGCAAATACTGTTACGTCCTAAATTTGGTCAACTTACCAATCAGCAAGCGGATATGGTAGAGCGTATCCTCAATAATGGTAAGCATTTGCTGATGTTATTGAATGAAGTTTTGGACTTTTCTAAATTGGAGGCTGGTAAATTAGAACTCAAACCAGAAATATGCGATTTATCAAAGATAGTTAATAATACTGTAGGTGAAATTCGTTCTTTAGCTGAAGCAAAAAAGTTATCTTTGTTAGTGGAAATAGAATTAGAAAATACTTTGGTATTTAATGATCCCGTGCGCGTACATCAGATTTTAATTAACCTGCTCTCCAATGCGGTTAAATTTACAGAGTATGGAAGCATTAAAGTAGAAGTGAAAGAAATTCCCAGAAATCAATTAGCAATTAGTATTAAAGACACAGGAATTGGTATTTCCCCTCAAGATTATCAACATATTTTTGAGGCATTTCGACAAGTAGATCAAGGTATTAGTCGTAAATATCCAGGCACTGGACTGGGTTTAGCAATTATTGATTCATTGGTACAAATGATGGGAGGTAAAATATTTCTAGAAAGTCAATTAGGAGTGGGTTCGGTATTTAAAATTGAATTGCCACGTCAAATCTCATTATCACCTCATGGGGGAGATAATACTAGAGATAATTATAGTTGGAATGTCGGTAGTGATGATAGAATTTATTATTCTCAGCAAAATCTACCTCATCTACCATCTCAATTCAATAAAGTTTCGCTAGGATATCCTCATCTGAAACTGTAAATTATCATGTAAATTCCCATGTAAATTCCCAAGTGTAGATTTCAGAGTAGATTAATTTAGATTAATGGCCAAAAAGTTGTAAACATAAACTATGTCTTTTGTTAAAAGTGATAAGGTTGATCGTATCCTCGCCGTTGATGATACAAGAGATAATTTAATTTTGGTGCAAACACTTTTAGAAAGTGAGGGTTATGAAATTGATTTAGTATCAGATGGAGCAACTGCTTTACAAAAAGTGGCACAATCTCCACCGGATCTGATTTTATTAGATGTGATGATGCCAGGAATGGATGGTTATGAAGTAACACGGAAAATTCGTGATAATCCTGATCTGGGTTATATTCCAATTTTGTTAATCACAGCTTTTCATGAATCTAGTGTAGTGGAAGGGTTAGATGCGGGTGCGGATGATTTTATTCGCAAACCATTTGATACTGATGAATTATTAGCCAGAGTGCGATCGCTATTGCGACTTAAACACAGTATTGATGAACAGCAAAAAATGTCCCGTCAGCGAGAAGATTTTGTTTCGCGTTTAACTCATGATTTACGCACACCTTTAGTAGCAGCGGATAGAATGTTAGCTTTGTTTCAACAGGAGACTTTTTGTAAAATTTCTCCAGAAATGAAACAAGCGATCGCTGTGATGATTCGCAGTAACCAAAATTTAATGGCAATGGTTAATACCTTACTAGAAGTTTATCGCTTCGAGGCAGGTAAAAAAACCTTAAATTTGGAAAAATGCGACTTAACAGAAATATCTGAAGAAGTCATCAGTGAACTAACTCCCCTTGCTGTTGAGAAAAACTTAACTCTCAAATTAAATACCCATGAGTTAAACCAGTTAGAAAATCATGGAGGAATTGTCTTAGGTGATAGATTAGAACTACGCCGAGTGTTGAATAACTTAATTGGTAACGCCATCAAGTTCACAGATACAGGCGGTGTAGAAATTCGCATTTTGAAAACTTGCTCCACCAAAACACATCAAGGTGAAGTAATAATTGAAGTTGAAGATACTGGTTATGGCATTGCACCAGAAGAACAAGCAACAATTTTTGAGAGATTTCGTCAAGGGAGAAATAAAAGATCAGGTAGTGGTTTAGGACTGCATTTATCACAAAGAATCATAGAAGCGCATGGTGGAAAAATCGAACTTTTCTCAGAATTAGGTAAAGGTAGTATATTCAAAATCAAACTGCCAAAGGAAACTTAATTTTTTAGGAGTCAGAAGTCAGGAGTCAGAAGTCAGGAGTCAGAAATAAAACCCTGTGACAGCAAAGATTAGTCATAGAAATTTTGAAGATCATAAAAATTTTGATTCTATTTACCTGCATTGTTCAAACGGAGAAAAAGGCTCAAATTTGTGATCAAGAAAACGACGAATAATTGCCTCTAAATCCTCCAGCATATAGGGTTTACTGATATAGTCGTCAAAACCTGCGCCCAGGATACGTTCTTGCTGTTCCCTGCCAGCTAAAGCCGTAACAGCAACAACAGGAATGTGGCGAGTTAATGGATCTTGCTTTAAATATCGCACAACATCTAGACCATTCAACCCAGGTAACAGAATATCCAACAAAATCAAGTCTGGCTGATATTCTTTTGCTACTAAGAGTGTAGTGTAACTGTCATTTTGACAAATAAATCTACACCCTAGTAACTCCAAAGTATAACTAAGTAGTAATAGACTATCATCATGATCTTCTACTACCAAAATCAAAGGCGGCTGAGAGTTTTGCTTCTTTTCATCACTCATGAATGAATGTGTCAGATACATCTAGTCTCCAGAAGATTAAATTGGGCTTTATCGTCTTGATAGTCAAACTAGGCGATATTCCCACAAACCATAAGACGTGCTGATTCAGGATTAGCTAGTGTTTTGCTCCCCACTCAGTTGACTATCCTTACCCACATCAAATAGGAAAGAACAACTCAAGCTGAATAGCTTTAGCAGACACCCTTTGATTATATGCAAAATTACAGAATATTTTCCTCATAAGTTCACAATAACTTTGTAGAGAAAAATGGCATAGTTATTTACTTTAGTATCACTATTGACATATCTATAAGTAAAAAATTAAATTACACTAGTTACATTAAACATCCTATCCAGCATGAAAATAAACTGTTAAATTTAGACTTCAGTGATTTATTTTGCTGCCAATATATGCAAAATTGCCATATACACCCATCAATCGAGAAATTTCCTAAATACAGCAGACGGTAAACATTGCTAGAAATATTACTTGAATTGCGATGGTATTTTGTAGGTTTGTAAAGAAGTGATATGATACTTGCTCAAACTGAACAATTTTCAGCATAATACTTGACGTAGCTATATTTATGTAGTATAAAGTTACGTTGTAAGATATACCAGACTAATTATGTAACAAGAATCAAATATCAACCAGGTTTGACTCCTGTACAGACGTTCTACCGGAACGCATCTAATCCTCACTACTGACTACTGACTCCTATGGATTTTGACTATTTCCGAAATAATGATAGTAGTTCCGCGAACAACAATCGTCACAACCTACTAGCTAGTGGTTGGCGACCATTTCAGCGTGATTTTGATTGGGGCTATTTCCAACAACTAATATTAAATGATACTCAAGAGTTAACACAAAGAAGTATTAATCTAGTCAGTTTTTATGCAGACGCTTTAGCCAGAAAAGATTTTGCTTGGTGGGCAAATATATTAAATTTAGCTTCTGACTATACTCGCAGTGAATTTCAAAAATTTTGGAACTTCGTCACACCCGATGCACTCACACCAGATTATCGTTACAAAGACGTTTTAAGTACAGAAACACCCATTTTGCAATTTGTCAGCCGTAACAGCATTCCTATTGATTATGTACTGAATTTATTGCAAGAAATTACCGTTTTGCGCGTTCTACGTTTATTGGAACGTCCTGATATTATCACCCAATATTATGCAGAGCGAGATTTCTATTTTCCCGTCGAAAAATTTGCTAGTTGGGAACGCTTAGATGTCGTCAATACCGTTTATGCTTACTGGTCTCAACAAGATATTTGGTTACAAATTGACCCCTATGATCGGGGACGCAGACAATATACTTTAATGTCCAAAAATTTAGCCCCATTCATCAATAAAGCCACTTATGATTTAGCAGTGATGTTAAGTGGATATCAAAGCCGTGTCGGTAAAGTTCATAATCAATTTCCCATTCGCACATTTCCCCAAGAAATTCAAGATTTTACTGATTCAGTTCAGCAAGCTATTCTCAATCAAAATCAATTAGCTGTTGTCGTACATGGAGAACCAGGGACAGGAAAAACAGCATGGACACAATCAGTAGCCAAGGAAATTTTAGTACCTTTAGGTTATGTCATCTTTATTTTGGATCATGATGCCATTACTAACTTTGTGCCACCCAACTATTTAGAAAAAATTTGTATCATCATCAACGAAGCTGATAACTTAGCTCAAGATAGAGCTTCAGAAGTAGCCCAATATAACAACAAAACTGAACATATTTTAGCTTTGTTAGATGGGACTTTGTACCAAAGTGTAATTGATGAATCTGGTGTACAGATAAAGCAGCATTTAGTGGTTTTGATGACTTGCAATACTACAGAAAGATTAGATCCTGCTATGTTACGTAAAGGCAGAGTAGATTTAATGTGTGAGTTTACAAAGCGGTTTGTGTGAAAAATCAGTTATCAATTGATAATTGACAATTGACAATTTTTTCATTCAAAGTTTAAAACCTCCCCTTTATCTCGTTATTTCGTTATTTCGTTCCCAGTTTCTAACTGGGAATGCCATCACAGAGTCTCTGACTCTGCTATTAATAAAGGCAGATCCTTTAATAATTCATTCCCATACAGAGTATGGGAACGAGAAAAACAAGGAATTAGCGGAAATCAGAGATTTTTGCTAAAATTACTGATATCAAGTAATATCAAGTAATATTTTCTTGCCGCTTTGGGCAGATATCTAAGCAAAAACCCATGAATCAAGTTATCAAATCAGAACAAAAGCAAGTAACCAGATTATTTTCTCACTTGGAATTTGATGGTAATAAATTAAATCATCAACCAGGTAGCGTTTTAGGAAGCACTGCTTTGATAGCTGGAACTACTGTTGGTGCTGGTATTCTTGCCCTACCTGCGGTAACTTTACCATCGGGTATTTTACCATCTACAATTGTCATTATTGTAGTTTGGTTATACACCTTATTTTCTGGTTTATTAATTGCTGAAGTAACCTTAAATGTTATGGGTGCAGAAGGCATGAATAGCATAGGTTTTTTGGCAACTGTAGAAAAGACATTGGGAAAAACAGGAGCGAGAATTGCTGGTGGTGCATATTTGTTTAAGCATTACGCTCTTTTAGTGGCGTATATCAGCAAAGGTGGAGATATTTTATTATCGACATTAACTAAAATAGTTGGTTTAGAAAATACCTTACCTACCTGGATAGGAACAACAACTTTTACATTGTTATTTGGTGGTATTCTCTATTTAGGAAAAGAAAGATTCATTCAGAAATTAAACAGTGCCTTTGTGGCAATTCTTATTACTTCTTTTCTAGGATTATTACTGTTAGGTTCAGGACAAGTAAAAAGCTCTCAATTTCTTTTTCAAAATTGGCAAGCTGTCGGTGGTGCAGTTTCTGTTATTTGTGTAGCTCTTTTTTATCATAACGTTGTGCCTGTAGTGGTGACACAATTAGAAGGCGATATTGCCAAAATCAGAAAATCAATTATTATCGGTTCGGGCATTCCTTTGATTATGTTTTTGGCTTGGAATGCTGTTATTTTAGGTAGTATTAGTCCTGATATTCTCCAGAATAATTCACAAAGTGGCAGTGTTTTTGATCCCTTACAAATTTTGCGATCAGGTGGAGCAGGAGAAGTTTTAGGATTAGTTTTAACTGTTTTTTCAGAGTTGGCAATTATTACCTCATTTATCGGTTTTGTTTACGGTTTAGTCGATTTCTTTCAAGACATTTCTCGGATGACAAAAAATCAAATTTCTCGGTTTCCTATTTTCTCACTTGTTCTATTTCCACCCATGAGTTTAGGAACAATAAACCCCAGCATATTTTTTACTGCTCTAGACTATACGGGAATATTTAGTGTTTCGATTTTAGGGGGAATTATTCCGGCAATTATGAGTTGGCAACAACGAGAAAAACAAAAGTTAACAAATGGTATTTATCAATCATTGATACCAGGTGGTAAAATTACATTAATTATGATGATTACAGTTGCATTAGCCCTGATATGCAAACGAATTTTCTCAATTTATGCCAATTAAATATCAATTTCAATACAGCACTTTACTTTGTAATGAGGTACAAGATTGGCGGGCAAGATGCCCACCCCACAATATTGTTTTTATTTATTTTATTTATTTGATTTTATTTATTCACAAAAAAACACATTACACGCAAATTATCAATTGTCAATTATCAATTATCAATTAATTAAATCTCTCTTTTGATAGACTTAATGAGTAGATAAAATTACTAATCTATAGATGGAAATTTTCATGGAATAAACTATGAATATTATTGCTTGGATAATTCTGGGTCTGATCGCCGGAGCTATCGCTAAAGCTATTTATCCTGGTCGTCAAGGTGGCGGAATTTTAGCCACAATGGTATTAGGAATTGTTGGTGCTTTAATTGGTGGAACTTTAGTCACTTTGTTAGAAACAGGAACATTACAATTTACAGCCGCAACTTTGAGCATTCCTGGGATAATTGTGGCTATTATTGGGGCAATGATCGCCATTTTTATTTGGGGATTAGTTACTGGTCGTACCAGTCATTAATGGATTAAATAAATATCAGCAAATAAACTTTATTCAGTTATAAAAAAAGGTAATGAGTTTTACCCCATTACCTATTACTCGTTATGGAAATATAAGAACTTAAACAACAACTTTCTGTTTTGACCACACACCATTTTCATCTTCATCAAATTGTTGATGAACCGCATCCCAAGCAGATTGTTCTGCGGTAAATTCATCGTTGGTTTCATCAAGTACGACGTTATAGTGCTGAATGAATAATTGTTGTGCTTCTGCTGATAAATGAGCGCGAACTTCAGGAGATAAATCTTCTGGACTGTTACATGGACCCGGACAAGGATGGGTGAGTGCTTTACCAATGGTGTGCATTTCTTCACCACCAGAACTTTCTAATATTAATTGAAATTCACCGCTGCGATCGCTCGGAATTTCTACCATTAATAAAAACTCTCCCGCTTGTAAACGAGTTTGATAAACCGCAGCTTTGTCTTCTGGCATTCCCATAGCCGTAAAAACCGATACCAAGCCCGCACCAGCACTACCAGCGATCGCACCACTCGCAGCACCCAACAACACCGCACCAATAGGTCCCGCTGCCACAATTGGTCCGACAAAAGGAATAAACAATACTCCTACACCTGTAAGTAAGCTGAGGAAAGAACCAAACAAAGATCCAAAAATTGCCCCTGTTCTCAAACCTCCTAAAATCACATCACGCTTGGTAATAAAACCAGAAATTCGCGTTTCTGACTGGAAATTTCTCCCCATCACTGAAATATGATCTTTCGGTACACCTCTATTTAGTAAACGACGAATTACATCATCAATTTGCTTTTGTTCTTTAAATACAGCCGAGATGGTACGCTCTGCTTGATATCCTTCTGGCACTTGTTTACTCCTTTTAATTTATTTTCTCTTTATGTTGACAATTGTGTGGCAAATTCTCCACTAAACACCCACCGGAACTTTAGTTTTTTCGGTTTGTTGTTTGACATTTGGTTCTAATGCTTGTCCTTCAATAAATGAACGTAACATCCAAGCCATTTCTTCATGTTTTTCCATCAAATCAGTTAAAAAGTCAGCCGAAACTTGATCATGAAATTCTTCACTACAACGATCTACATGATTTCTTAAATTACGAATAATCTGCTCATGATCTTCCACTAATTGATTTACCATTCCTGTTGCTGTAGGAATTTCTCCGCTATGTTCTTTGAGAGTAGCAATTTTTAAAAAACCTGCCATTGTACCACTGGGATAACCACCCAAGGTTCTAATTCTCTCTGCTATTTCATCAATATTTTCTGTAATTTCTTCATACTGTTCTTCCCAAAGTTCATGCAATGTGCGGAACTGAGGACCCACAACATCCCAGTGATACTTTTTAGTTTTTACCACCAGAACATACGAATCTGCTAAATCTTGATTTAATAAATTCATCACACCGCAACGTTGTTCTTCTGTTAATCCAATATTAATTGTATTCATGCTCATTATTTACCTGTGGACTATTCACTAATTACTTAATTTATAAGTTCTCAAAATATCGACATTAACCACATCAACCAAAAGTAAGATTATCAAGTAAACTGAGGATTTAATTAATATTATATATTTTTTATATAATATTATATATTTATTTTTTGAGGAATAGGTGGAATATTCATAAATAATAATCAGATCCCCTAATTCTTGTTTATCTAGTCAATCATAATCTGGGTATCGGGGATCTTATGTATTTTATTTAAAAGTCGCCAACAAAACCAATTCAAAAACGAAAACTCATAATTATGAATTATGAATTATTTGTTTGTACCTGTAATTTTTTCCAAAAACCCTTCTACTTCCTGTTCTACTGAAGTAGTCGCACTTTCGGTATTTTCAGGACGCTTCATTTTTTCAATATCTGCTGCTCCTTGAACCTCGTTAAGTCCTCTCCTAGTTTTTTCTTGAGATTCTTTCATTCCTATGGGTGGTTTTTTAGCAGCTTCATCAGTTTTGCGTTGAGTTTCTAATAATTGTGTCGTTCCTTCTGTTGGTTCACTTTGATAACTACTGATAGCTAAAGCAGGAAAAGCATTGAATAAAAATATGAAGGTACAAGCAAAAGCCACTACTATCAATCTCGATGCTAATTGCCATCTAGATTTAGCAAAATCAAGAATCTTCATTTTGATATTATTCCACTCTATTTTCTTTCTGGTTTCAGATTAATTGACTGTCAGAGCATTTTCATCAATCTTACGAGATAATTAGGTTGAATTTTGCACTAAAAAGCTCATCAAAATCTATCTGGAGATAGAAAATATCACTGCCGCTAAACTATCAAACTCTGTCTTTGTATATTCCATGACTTATATTTTAGAATTAAGGTTATGAATTTTATACCAATGAAACCTCTACCCAAAATTGAGATTTTCTGTTAAAACTGTAAAAGTTCAAATTCTCATATTGTGAAATATATCACAGAAATCAATGCTAAACCTTGTTAATTCTACTTCCACAAACAACCACAACAAAACAAGAAACATTATTTTTGTTGCCACAATAGCATTATTTCTAACTGCTTGTACCAGTAACCCAAATACACCACAACCAAACACTAACAGTGAAGCCTTTGGTGTTTCCATTCCTGAAAATCAAGTAAACACAAAATCACAACCACCAGCACAAACCAAAAACCTGAATTTTACTATACCTGCTAAATTTCAAGGTAAGACAGTTTATCAAGTCGAACCCAAAAATAACGAAAAAGTTATTGCGTTAACTATTGATGATGGTCCTTGGCCAAAAACCACAGAAGCAATGTTAGATATTTTTAAAGAACATGATGTCAAAGCCACATTTTTTTGGGTAGGAAGTTCTTTAAAAAATCATCCCGAAATTGCTAAACGAGTGGTAGCGGAAGGTCACGCCATTGGTAATCATACCTGGAATCATTTATATAAAAGAATGAATCCAGCCACAGCTAAAAGTGAAATTGAAAAAACCAATGATTTAATTTATCAAACCACAGGAGTAAAAACATCTATATTTCGTCCCCCTGGAGGTTATTTAAATAATGGTTTAGCTGCTTATGCTAAAAGTCAAAATAAAGCCGTTGTCATGTGGTCTTTAACTTCTGCTGATACCGATCCCCGTGCCAAATATCAAGTATTTGTGAAAAATGTGGTCAAAGGTGCAAAACCAGGAGCTATTGTTTTAATGCACGATGGGGGAGGAAATCGAGAAAGAACTGTAAAAGCTTTACCAGAAATTATCACAGGATTGAAACAACAAGGTTATAGATTTGTCACAGTTCCCGAATTATTAGAAATGCAAAAATAAGCAGGAGTCAGGAGTTATTGATTTTGGATTTTGGATTTTGGATTTTGGATTTTGGATTGTTTTTGTTAACTTCAATCTAAAATCTAAAATTTTACTCCCTATTCCCTGCCTGATTTAATCACTGAAAACAGACGCACAAACTTGAGCTTCTTGCCAAAGTTTATGTAAAAAGAACTCAGTGCGATCGCTCATTGTCGTTACAAACACACCCTCACCATCCTCAGCAGTATAAGATAACCAAGAACCCCGCAAGGTGACTTCCAAATACTCAGCATCACAGGTAGACAGAGCTATAATTTCACCGTTATTTCGTTGTGCTTCAGCCTTGAGCCTTTCTACTCCTGGTAAATCTACAGGTAGCAAAAAGGAAGCCGTGCTAGGTTCAAAATGTAGCGGTTGACCGATTCGCAGCGCCAAAATCACTCTTTGCGCCACCCATTCTTCCAGTGACAGCGTGATACACTCTAAATAAAAGCTTCTTTCGGTATAATTTAATTTCAGCATTCCTTATGCTCTCCTGTTATTCCAGGTTTGCTTGCAAATCCGTCATTAGTCACGTCATTAGTCATTAGAGTATTCCAACTAAAAAAATGCCCAATTATCATTGCTTAGGTTTACCCTTTCCACAGGGTAATGACAGCTTTTTGATCATTTATTGTTTGGAACACTCTTAGTCACCAATCACCAATCACCAATCACCAATCACCAATCACCAATTAAAAACCCCCGCTTTACCTATATCAGCAGCGGGGGTTAAAATTGACCTGATACTTTTTTTGGTCTTATTGCGGTACAACATTTTCCTTGTACCTCCCGCTTGTTATCTCTAATAGTGGTTTAATATTCAGCAGATCAAAACTGATATATCTAAAATCATAATTACCTTCTGTGTTTTGCCTTGGATGCTGACTACCATCGGCCATAAATAAATACTCCACTCCCACAGCAGCAATTTCCCAACTGGCCTGACAGTTGCTGGGATGGAAGGGACTGGAAATAGGGTAAATGAATTTCACAAAAAAATTCACCTCAAAAAAATTTTATCTATTGAACATTCCTTTAAACATACTACACTTGTATTACTATCCTGTCCATATCTATAAGGAGAAAAAATCAAATGCATACCATCGCACGCACCTCAACCACCGACATGGAAGTTACCAGCATCCGTTTAGAACGCGAACTGAAAGATAAACTGAAAGAAATAGCAGGCAATCAAGGATATCAAGCTTTGATTAGAAATGTTCTCTGGAATTATGTGCAGCAAAAATCAGGTGAGTGGAAACCCCGATTTTCCTGTGCTGACATTCGAGCGAGTATAGCGGCTACAGCCCAGCAAGATGAACGTTGTGTCCTCACAGGTAAGTTAATTGAAGCTCAACAGCCAATGTTATTAGGACTGACAAAGAATGGCGACATGGTTCCTCTAAGTGCTGAGAGTTTGGCTCTATAGCAAATTATAGTCCAGGTTGCTTACCAGTCATGATCATAGTGCTGGAACAAAGTTTGTATTGGTTAATTATCAAACATTAAGCAAGCCACAACCACCAGGAGAAAGTATCGGAACTAGGCGAAGATACTTTCTCGTGCTTTACAGGGTACGAACAATCAAAGTTTACCCAAAGAGCCGTTAAAACTGCAAACGGAAATCGAGAGTTTTGACCGCATTTTGCAAGAACTGTTAAACAATGTCAGTAAAGAGGGTTTGCTGAAAAAGTCTTTTCGTTTCGTTAGGAGTCAGGAGGAGGTTTGAAAATTTCTTTACTATCTCTAGAAATCCAAAAAAATGCACACTTTTTCAGGTATACCCTTGAAAACCCTTGCAATTTTTTTGGTAACAAGTTTGGGCAAGGTTGCTCATTGAAACAAGAATCCCCGTCCTTTTAATGCGGGGAGCGTCAAGAAAGTGAATAATATAGGACGTGGCATCTTCCAAGAGGAAACAGCCTATATCTTTATTTACAGGGAGCGATCGCTGTTGAGAGTAACCCTATGGACAACTCTCAGTTGAGCGAAATTTGTTTTACCCTCACACTACCTCAGTTTTCCTCAGCAACTCATCCACATTCTCAACAGTGACTACAGAAAACAACACAGCGGGACTTGATTCCCCCAACCTCATTGATGACAATGCTCTAGAAACCAACTTGGATATTGATCCAGTCATCATCCAAGTGGAGAAATTAGCAGAACGACAGCGGCAAATTACCGCTCAGGTCCAAATTCCCCACTCCATCGAAAAAGTCTGGAAAATTCTCACAGACTATGAAGCCTTACCTCAATTTATCCCTAATCTCGCCAAAAGTTGTTTGTTAGAGCATCCCAATGGAGGTATACGTCTAGAACAGATAGGATCTCAGCGCTTGCTCAATTTCAAGTTTTGTGCGCGTGTGGTTTTGGATCTAGAAGAAATCTTTCCCAAACTCATCAACTTCCAAATGGTAGAAGGAGACTTCAAAGGTTTTTCCGGTTGTTGGAGCTTAGAACCTTATACTGTTGGTACAATTCAATGTACTAACCTCTGCTACACAATTCAAGTTTCGACCAAGCTAACAATGCCAATAGCAATTATTGAAAAACGTCTCAGCAAAGACTTACAACTAAATCTCATAGCAATTCGCCAAAGAGCTAATGAGTTAACTAGGGTTTGCTGAAAAAGTCTTTCCTTGAAGATTAAGGATTTCAAGGAGTCAGGAGTTCAAGGATATCAAGGAGTTTTTTGTATTTGGAAACGAGGTAAAAACCAACAAAGTGCAAGGTTTTCCTACTCATAGTTTCCAAAACCTTGCACCTATTTTCTTTGTTATCACCCTCAAACTCTTTATTCATCGTGGGTTTCAGTTTATTCAGCAACCCCTAAATAGGAATTAAGTGCAAGGTTTTTCAGTTGCCACCTCATAAAAGCTTGCACTTTTTGAAAGTCAAAATAAGCTAAAACCTTTTACCGGTAAAGTTTTCAGATTTATTCAGCAACCCCTACCTAAAACCTTGCACAATTTTAATTTTAATCATCTTCAATCCCTTGATTTATCTAGGTTTTACATTTATTCGGCATCCACTAATTAATGCTTAATACTATAAAATAGTGAGAAAACTATATAAAATTTTCTCTCTATTTTTTGATGCTTTATGTTTTAGTACCCCCAGGGGAATTCGAATCCCCGTTACCTCCGTGAAAGGGAGGTGTCCTAGGCCTCTAGACGATGGGGGCATCGGACTTCACTTTTAATAATCTACTCTATTTCCCAGAGGATGTCAACACCTTTTTCTAAAATTTTTTTTCGGCATCTAAATTCATGGAAATCGAGGAGTAGAGAAGGCAGGAGCCGCTGGAATCGTTGTTCATCCCTCCCCTCAATAACGCAACAACCTGCCCAAAAATTTTTTATCGTGTTATTATAGGGCTTGCAAACATCCCATTTCATCAGGTAAGTCAGTCGGCACGAAAAAACCACAGCAAGTACAAAAATATAAAATTCTAAAAACCTCTTACCTCCTGCCTCCTGCTGCCAACAGCCTATTAATTACGGTCGTACGGTCGCCAAATCCTGAAAAAAGATGTAATATGGACAACTAAGCATGAAAAAATCTCCTATTGTTTTAAAGATGGATGTGCAGTTGTACCTGTAAAGTTAATGTTAATATTTATGATTCTCGACAAAGGTTAATTAACGGATTTTGAAATTAATTCCTCAAAATCTACAACATGGAAGCATCTTTTCAAATCACCCTACAGATGGTGTTCACAGTTCTTGCAGGTATCAGCGCCCAAGTGATGGCTGCATATTTCAAGCTGCCCAGCATCGTCTTATTACTTTTGTTAGGCATCCTCTTGGGTGCTGATGGCATTGGACTATTGCATCCCCATCTGCTAGGAACAGGACTAGAAGTAATTGTTTCCCTAGCGACGGCAATTATTTTGTTTGAAGGCGGACTGAAATTGGATCTGCGGGAAATGGGCAGAGTTTCCGTCAGTTTACAATTGCTTGTCACCTTGGGAACGTTGATCACACTGCTTGGTGGCAGTATGGCGGCGCACTGGCTAGGAGAATTTCCCTGGAATATAGCTTTTCTCTATGCTTCCATAGTCGTTGTCACAGGTCCGACAGTCATTGGTCCACTGATCAAACAAATCAACGTAGACCGACAAGTGGCAACGCTGCTGGAAGGGGAAGGGGTTTTAATTGACCCGGTGGGAGCTATTTTAGCCTACGTTGTTCTAGATACTATTTTGAATGGTGATCCTGACCCCATCAAAGCCATTATGGGTTTAATCTTGCGTTTAAGTGTAGGCGCAATGATTGGCGGTGTTGGTGGTTTTTTGATGAGTTGGATTTTCAAACGCGCCAATTTTCTCTCTTTTGAACTGAAAAACCTAATTGTGTTGGCAGGACTGTGGGGTTTGTTTACCTTAGCGCAAACTATTCGCAGTGAGTCAGGAATTATGACTACAGTTGTAGCTGGTGCGGTATTTGCTAACTCATCAGTTCCTGAAGAACGCCTGTTACGCAGCTTTAAAAATCAATTGACTATTCTCAGTGTTTCTGTACTGTTTATCCTCCTAGCCGCTGATTTATCTATTGCCAGTGTATTAGCGTTAGGTTGGGGTAGTTTATTCACTGTTTTGGTATTGATGTTTGTGGTTCGCCCGATCAACATTTTATTGTGTACTTGGAACAGTAATCTCAATTGGCGACAGAAATTGTTTTTAGGTTGGGTTGCGCCCAGAGGCATAGTTTCTGCTTCTGTGGCATCTTTATTTGCAATTTCCCTGACACAACGCGGTGTTAATGGTGGTGATGCGATAAAAGCTTTGGTGTTCTTGACAATTATCATGACTGTTTTTTGTCAGGGCTTAACAGCCGGTTGGCTGGTGAAGTGGTTACGCATTACTTCTAAAGATGCCACTGGGGCGGTGATAGTGGGTTGTAATCCTTTGAGTTTATTGATTGCCAGGTTCTTCCAGGAACGAGGAGAAAGTGTAATCATTATTGACACTGACTCCCAATATTTTGCTCAAGCTGAAGCTCAAAATCTGCGCGTGATTGCTAGTAGTGCGCTAGATGCAGAAGTATTGGAAGAAGCTGGCATTGCTTCAAGGGGTACTTTTTTGGCAATGACTAATAACGGGGAAGTGAATTTTGTGTTAGCACAACGGGCAGCAGAAGAATTTAATCCACCCCGTGTTTTAGCAGTATTTCCCCGTGATCCCCAAGCTTCTAGCTCAGTGAACAGCAGCAATAGTAGAGTGAATCAAGCTTTTGTCTCTGACTTACCTGTGAAAACCTGGAATGAATATTTAAATAATGGCCGGGTAAAATTGGGAACAACTACTTTGAATGAGGCTGAATTTTCCAGTCAGCAGGAGCATATACAGGAAAAGATTCGGACTGGGGTGTTAGTACCGCTATTGATGGAAAGGGAAGAGCGTCTACAGGTAATGTCAGTTAATCAAAGTTGGGAAATAGGCGATCGCATTATTTACCTGTTGTACGATTCCCGACCAAATCTGTTAAAACGTTTATCTGGTGCTAGTCAATCTACAGCTTTGGCTTTAGAAAAGTTACCAGAAGTGGAAGAAGTACCCACGGCTAAATTCTCTCAACTGTCTGCTACGGAAGCATCTGGTAATTGAACTTTAATAGAACCGACTCACGAGTAGCAAAAACCTGTTACCTGCTTTGGTTTGAATGTTCCTGTTTTCAATGCCAAAATAGGAAGTTATTATTTGTTAGTGAGAACCCAATCTCTAAAAATGGCAATATAATTTAAAAGATAAAATCCCTAGTAAAGCATGGCAGAAATGGCTGTATCTAGCAATGAAAAAAAGCTGATTCTCTCCGGTGTTATAACTGTTACAGCCTTCTGCCTGATTCGACTAGTAAATTGCAACCGAGCCGAGTGAACGATAACAGCTATGTCTTACGCTTCCATCCTGAAAAACATACCAGAAATATTCAGCCAACCCACTGGAATAGCAGCTATAGCCTCTCTTGGTATCCACGGTGCTATTGCTTTGATTGTGCCATTAATGCCTGTTGATTCTGGTCAATCCACAGAACCTAATACCACAAAAGCAGTCGGGTTAATGGAGTTGAGTCCGGCTGATCAAAACCGATTGCCTCAAACAGCACCATCCCAGGTGGCTTTACAACCACAACTGCCACAACAACCGGAAATTCCTTTGATTAATTTTGGTGAGGAAAAAGTTATTATCCCACCTGTAGAATCAGCTATCCAAGCTCCTTTACCTAGCCAGACTGTACTGCCACCGATCCCTACATCATCGGCCAACTATAATCTTTCTTACTTGCCCAAAAGGCAGCCTATCCAAAGATTTGCTAGAAACGATTTTAGAACTCAAGTTTCTAATTTCCGCATCAGCAGAAATACATTTTCTCCTTCATCCTCTCCTTTTGTGGATGATATAGATGCCAAAATTAAAGAAACCCAAGCACTTAATATTAACAGGTTGCCACAAGTTGAGGCAGATAATAAATTACCTAGTGAACCGCTAATTAACCCATCTCCTGATGCTATTGATATTGGCTCTACGGCAACACCACAGGGTGTTACTGAACCACAAAAAGTTCAGTTAGGAGATAACCCAGTTCAAATTGCTGCTAATTCTGCTTCTGATCTTGCTGCTGAACCATCTCTACAAGGTAAAGGTCAATTACGGGCAGCAGCAATCGTGATACCATCTTCAGCAACTTCCACTCAGCAACAAACCCAAGTAACAACTGGAAGCGAGTTTGATTCTCAAGGTCAGAAACGGGAACAGTTACTGGCCAAGCTTGACTCTTATAACACCCTGAGAACAACGATTCGGGAAGCATACCCCAATGTTAAGGAACAAGCAGTTATCCGTGAAACTATCTCGACAAATAAACGCGGGATGGAAGGTACTGTTTTGGGTCGATTGGTTGTAGCTCCTGATGGTAAGGTCTTAGATATCAGGTTTCAAGATGGATCAGTATCTCCTGAACTACAATCCAAAACTAGGGAATTTTTCAACGCTAATCCACCTAAAGGTGAGAAACGCATTAGTTCTTATCCTTTCCAACTGAGATTTACAAATAATGGCGATAGGAAAATTCCCCAGAAGATTGAACAGTTAAAGCCCTCACCAAGTCCAGAGACTCAAACAGTATCTGATCCACAAATAGACAAAAATCAGTCTAAAAATCAAGCTGTTGTTATTCCTAATTCATCACCAACATCTGTAGTTAGTGATGATAAACCTGCTTTATCTACTGAATCTGCTCAAAAGTTGATTCAACAGTTACGTCAAATCAAGGAAACAAGACAAAACTCAAATCAACAAAATTAAGAATTCAGGAGTCAGGAGTCAGGAGTCAGGAGAAAGAATTAATTTTTACCCTTGCTCCCTGCTCCCTGCTTTCTTCACAACAAGTGTTTACAAGAACATGATACTACCAACCTGTTTCCGCTTTCTGGAAAACATAAGCGGCCACTTCCAGAATTTCCTGCTCGCTTAATTTGCTCTTGAAGGCGGGCATGGCACTTTTACCGTTCTGAATTTGATAGATAATGGTTTGAATAGGTTCAGTATCATAATTTTCTAAATATTTTGATAGTGCTGATTTTTGTAAAGTTTTATGTTCAACTAGGATATTAGCGCCTCCTATATGACAAGAAGCACAGTGATTACTAAAAATGGCGCTGCCTGTAGATGCTTCTGCGGCTAAAGCGGGATCAATGAATTGGAAGTTAAACAACAGGGCGATCGCCAACAGTAAAATTAATAAAGGTATTCTCAAGAGATTTTCCTCGTAACAAGCACATCTCTGATTTTAGATTTTGGATTTTGGATTTTGGATTTTAGAATAAATCCGGGAGCTTGTAGCATTTTCAGTTATCGAATAATTTGTATATTATAATACGGCATTTATTCACTAAAATTTATCTTACAAACTAAAATTGGCGGTAACTAGCTCATCCCTTTATTCTTTCCCAGGGATCAAACTCGTTACCGCTCCTATTCATTAATTTGTACCACCCGATGAGCAAAAAAATCATCTGGTGTTAAATGAGCGAGATTGTTAGCTGGCAACAGTTAGTTTACCAACCATACCAGCACCACGGTGAGGTTCGCAGTAGAAAGTGTAATCACCAGCTGGTGCATCTGCGGGGATAACTGTTTCCATTTTTTGCCCAGGATTGAGTGCTAATTTTTTGTGAGATAAAGATGCAGCTAAAGCTTTATCCTTAGCAGGATTTTTTATAGGATCAAAGACAACGTTGTGGGGAGGAACTTTGTTGTTAAACCACACAATTGTGTCACCAGGTTTAACAGTTAACTGCTTAGGCTCAAATTGCAACAATCCTTTGTCACTACCCAATTTGACGGTGTAGGTTTCAGCAGATGCGGTGGGAGTGAAAACAGCAAAGCTGCTAACAACTAACAGTACAGTCAAAACAGCTAAAGTCAAGCGTCTCCAACTTGCTGCTATTAATTTCATGGCTCTCTCCTGAGATATAGTTTTATTTTTCTTTTCTTATGTTAACTACATTTAACACCAAATATGACACCCTGTCATAGATAAAAATTTTTTTTTTAAGAATTAGCGGTTATTAATAGGAAAGTGCAGATGAAAATACAAAGTTCCCAATCCTGCTGCCAGAGAGCAAAGTCAAGTATAAGCGGTAGGTATAAGTAAACCAAGATGACAGAAATGCTTGAATGCACTCAGGTATCAGGAATAGGAACTGAGATTTTTCTACAGTAAGGGCAAAATTGCCCATACTTTTAGAAAGTAAGAAGGCCAATGAGCAGATGTTTAGTAATGGATCTTACCACCACCCCATCTAATACCAACGATTTTTGGCTGGATGAGAATATGACCTGCGATCGCTGTTAAGTCATCATCTTTCAGGTTTCTCATTTCTGTAAAGATATCCGCACTCTTGATACTGGGATGTATTTCAGAAATCTCGGTTTCACCATCGTAGGTGGTAGGATTTTTCATGTAGTCAACCAACCCTTCAATATTGTCACGTTTCGGTGTAGCTAAAGCTAAAGCTTCTGGTTCAAGTCCTACATTTTGATTAGTCTTGGTTACACCACCAGCATGACATTGAGCGCAGGTGTCATTAAATAATTTTTTACCTATTGCCAGTTGCGGTATGCTAATGACAACAGTATCACCCTGTTCGTTCAATTTGACAGTTCTGGTAGCTTGATCTAGTTCCAAAGCTGTTGCACTACCGATGAATAATTGAAAACTCAATACAACAGCAGCAACAACAACGCTTATCAGTCTTTTAAACATATTTCCCCTTCAAGTTTGTAATGCTCAACACAGCTAAGACACAAAGATAGTTCCCACAAGCATAGATATAGCAGGTGACAGCGAACAGGTGACAGGTGACAGTGCTAAAAGCCTTTTAGTGTTTAAGTTGTAGCATCTGCTGATGTCCTAACTGCCTTGTCAGTTGCTATATTTATCTGATGCTAAAAGTTTGCCGGGTATCACCCCGACGGGGAGAACTACAACACCCCTGATCCTGTAGCTAAAAGCTATCAGGATGACTTTGGTAAAATATTCTCGCTATCATTAACATCAGCATGAATCAGTTTACCATTAGGTGCTGACCCTGAGTTTGTTAATCCCAGGGAATTAGAAATAGGAAAGATGCTGACAATTGATACAAATCTTTATAAATAAATTTACAATTTGTAAAGTTAACCTTTTCCACCCGTAAAAGTCACACCTTGAATAAAATAGCGATTGAAAAAAGCATAAATTCCTAAAGCTGGTAAAGTAAACACCATAGAAGCAGCCATAATATAATTCCAATAACTGATATATTGACCTTTAAAGCTATTCAAACCTAGAGGTAAGGTAAACATTTCCGGGTCAAATAAAATTACCAGAGGTAGTATAAAATTATTCCAACTACCCATAAATACAAAAACCGCCTGTGCTGCTAGTGCTGGTTTTGCTAGGGGTAAAACAATATCTCGGAAAATCTCCCAAGTGCTTAAACCATCAAGTTGTGCAGCTTCTTCTAATTCTTGAGGAAAATTAACAAAAAACTGCCGCATCATAAAAATGAAGGTAGCATTTACCATAGTCGGTACAATCATACCTTGATAAGAATTAAGCCAACCCAATGTTTTTAAAATCAAAAATGTGGGAATGAGAGTAATTTGTGTGGGTACTGCTATAACTGCGATGATTAAGAATAACCAAAAGCGTTTACCAGCAAATCGCAATCTAGATAAAGCATAACCAGCCATTGAATTTAAAATTAAATTGAAAAACGTAACGCTAACAGCAATTATTACACTGTTAAATAACCAGCGCCAAAATAGCGGTTCTTGGAGAAAAATTTGCTGATAGTTCTTAAAAGTAAAATTGTGAGGAATAAAATTTAGTTCACCGCTAATAATTTCGGAAAGAGGTTTAAAGGATGCAGAAAGCGCCCAGAGGAAGGGAATAATAGTGATAAAACCATAAATTATTAACAACAGATATAACAGAATTTTCAACCAAGGAAAACGATAAAATTGATTCACATTTTTTCACCTCCAAATATTCGCCTTTGAATGACAGTGATAGAAATGATTAAAGCTGCAAGTAAAAAAGCCACAGCAGCAGCATATCCTAATTGTAAATTTCTAAATACAGCTTGATAAATTAATAATACCACCGTCAAAGTAGCATTATTTGGTCCACCAGTGCCACCGGAAAAAATATAAGATTGATCAAATAATTGAAAAGTGCCAATTATTCCTACTGCTACCACAAACAAAGTCACAGGTTGCAATAAAGGAAGAGTAATATTAATAAACTGATCCCAAGCATTTGCACCATCTAAATTGGCTGCTTCATAAAGTGTTTGGGGAATATCTTGTAAAGCTGCTAAATAAATCACCATATAAAAAGGCGCAGTTGACCAAATATTCATGATCATAATGCCTTTTAATGCCACTTTTGGATCTCCTAACCAATTATAAGTAGGTAATCCAAAAAATGCTAGAAAATCATTGAGTAAACCATCGGTATTATAAATCCACATAAAGATGAGTGTTAACACCGCTGATGATGTAACTGTGGGCAAAAAATAGAGGATTCGCCACCAGTTTTTACCACGAATACCAGAATTTAAAGTAACGGCGAGAATTAAAGCTAAAATTGTTTGACTGGGGACAACAATTGCTACATATTCGATTGTATTTTTGAGAGCAATTTTTAATTGTTCGTCTTCTAGCAAATGGGTGAAATTTCTCAAGCCAATAAATTTATATTCAATACCGCCTAAAAGTTGTACTTTGTTGAGGGAAAGAAAGACAGCGTAGAGGATAGGAAGGATAACAAAAGTAAGTAATATGAAAATAGCAGGGAGCATGAAAAGATAACCTGCGAAGTTTTCGTTAATTTTCTTAGGTTGGTTGCGGGTTTGTCTGTTGATTTGCAACATAATAGTAAATTATATACATTTTCATGGTAAATCTTCTATCCAACACAAATAACTAAATAGCTTATATTTAATACCCACATTTGCATCTACTACAAATTTACTTAACGGTTTCTATCCTCACGCAAAAGTTCAACACTATCACTAAAATTTTTACCTAAATGACGCTGACGTGCAGCACCTATTTTTGCCCATGCTTGTGTTTGTTCAGGTTCTTGAGTGACTAATTTATCCTCTACAAAATTTTCTAAAATTGCCTTTACTTCATCTTCTAAAGTGCGGTTATGGCGTTGCGCTAAAATCTGTAATTTTTCTAATACGGAAGGATTAATATTTCCTAGTACAACCTGAGTCGTCATATTTCCTCGCTATGGCTACATAATAGTCTAAAAAGACAACAGACTTTTACCTATTTACATTTTAGTCTCTGTCTGGGAATGCTTTGCAGGTGGTTCTACCTCCTATTCAAGATTTTTGTTCAGTGTATTTTCACAATAGCAGAAGGCAGAGTCTTTTCAACTGCATTCCCAGGTAAAACTTGGGAACGAGGGATTTTTTTATTAATGAACCACGTTCTGCGAAGCAGTTCCCGCAGGGTAGACACGAAGGACACGAAGAAGAGAAGAAAAGAAGAAGGAAAGAAGGGAAGAAGGAAGATTTTATTTTGGTGGCCAAGGTCCTATTATTTCTATTCCCTGTTTTTCTTTTTCTGCTAGTTCTAAATTCAATGTTAGCAGTTTTTCTAATATGTCTTCTTCTGGTTTAATTTTATAAGCTTCCATTACCAGTTTGTCTAGTTGTTGATGTAGTTTATAAAGTTGGCTACTCGGTTCGTTGAAGAATTTATTATATAGTGTGGTAATTCCCCATTGTTTTGTTTCCATCTGTTGGGTGCGGTATTGATGTAGTTCTTCAGCTTTGGCGCGGATTTTTTCTACTATTTTTATGTCTACTGTTTGCGGAAATGGAAAGGTTTCAAAACAGGTGTTATGAGTATATGCTATATCAGCTTTTAATGTTGATTTTTGAGCGTGCATCCATTCACGATGTATATTAGATGTAAGAATACCAAATATATAAAAATCGTCTGATGCTACAGCTTTAGTTTTATTACCTGGTAGCCATTCGGAAGGACAAGGAATAAAAATTGCCCATTTTGATACTTCTGGAACTGCAAAGTAAATTGATAAAGTAGAAAGTGCATTTCTCATAGCTGGTCTTTTTTCACCATATTTCCACCAATTGAGTCTCGTGACATTTCTACGGTTATTATCTCTTTGTGGTTTAACAGTTTGTTTAATATGTTCAAAAGGTAGTTGATAATCACTAGCATCCTCAATACTCATATCATTAAAATCAATAATCCATCTTTCAGGTTTACCATGAGGATTTTTTGCTAAATTTGCACCCATTGAAAATAATTTTAAAACCTCTTTATTTTTAGCATCTTTATTAATCCATTCGTGTACTTGTTTTTCAGTTACTACAAAACCTTCACCTACAGGAATTACACCTTGAAAACATTTATTCAAATTTGCTTTTAATCTAATAGCTTGAGAGACATCAATACTAGATTTTAGAGAAGAATTAATTTGTGATACTATCTGATCATCTAAATAATACTTTTCTGGTTGTTGCTTACACCAATTCACAATACTAACATGAACTTTAGCCTCACCAGACCAAGGTTGAGAAGAAATAGCTTCATGAATATAACCGCCATTTTGAGTAATATAATCTAAAGCCGCAATTCTGCTTTTACCTTGACTAATAGAATTAGTCGCAACTAAACCAACTCTACCATTTTCATCAATTTTATCATGTGCTAATCTAAACCAATAGGCACAAAAATCCACATCTTTAACTTTCGGAAATTGTTGAAAAATTCTATCTACATATTCATCATTTAATGTAATTCTAATATGTTTACCACCCAAAAAAGGCGGGTTTCCTATTATTGCATCTGCTTTTACCCATTCACTAAATAAAGCATCTTGACAAACAATATTATTATCTAAACTATCTAAAGGTAACGCAGGTTCAGTTAACTGTAAATTATCAATGGCAATTTTCCGCGCTATCATCAAAGTCACCCTTGCTAACTCTACCGCAAAAGGATTTGTATCCATCCCATAAAATTGTAAAGGAGTCACCAAACCCATCTGCATTTGTTTATCTTTGGATTTTCGCAGGGTAGAAATTTTTTCTAATAACAATATTTCAATTCTTTTTAACTCCTGATACGCTAAATACAGAAAATTACCTGAACCACAAGCAGGGTCTAAAATTCGATAACTTTGTAATTCTATTTGCAGTTTAGAAAGTTCTTTAACTGTATTTGCTGCTTCTATTCTCTCTTCCCAAAAACGGCTAATTGTGGGACGGACAATTTTCATTATATCCACTTCAGAAGTATAATGAATACCTCTCGCGTGACGTTCTTTTTTATCTACTGTTCCTTCAAATAAATTCCCAAAAATAGCCGGACGGACTTTACTCCAATTTTCTCTCGCTGATACATCTAAAAAGTTTAATTCTTCTCTAGTTAATTCTATAGGATGAATCACAGAAAATAAACCACCATTAAAATAATCTACACCTTGATAACGTCCTGTGGGTGTTTTTCCTGGTTGATTCATTTCCCGAAATAACCCACCCAAAACATCATAAGAACTCGCTCCTTTCATGCAATCTTGCACACAAGAAACAAACATATCACGGGGTAAAAGTTGTCTATCTTCTGCAAACATAGCTAACACACATTGCAAAATAAAACGCTGTGCTGTTAATTTTTCAATTCCTCTTTTTTCTAATTCTAATAATAATTCCCCCATCCGTCGGGCGGCGCGTTCTGTTACTTCTACCTGGTTATTTTGGAATACAGGGGTTTTTTGCCCTATTTCCATAAATGCCAATGCTCCAGCCCGTTCTGGCAGTTGCTCCAGAGATATTTTATCTACGGGTGTATCTAATTGAATATCAAAATCAAAAATCCAAAATTCATCAAAATTACATAAAATCACATATTTAGGACGATTTGGTACTAAACGAGTCCAATAATCAAATGCTTGGGAATAATGTTTATTTAGGTCTTCTCCCCGTTTTTTCATTTCAATTAAAACGCGGGGTTTCCAAACTAAATCAGCGAATCCGGTTTTTCCGGTTTTACTACTTTTTTTAATAGCTTCCTCGTAAGTTGCACCAGCTTCTAATGCTCCTTCATGACCAAAAGCACGAAAAAAGCGATCTAGAAATGTTTGCGCTTCTTTGCGTTCCTGTCCGGTGATATGTTGTTGGCAGAATTGCACGAATTTTGATAAACTTTCTGGGGTGGATGATGTCATATTGCTGGGGTATAAATATTCGGTTTTATTTGATATGTATAATTACAACATTATATGATAATTTACCGCAAGTGCAACAACAATAGGGAGCATCCCAAATGTGTAATTTTATTTTTTGGGAATCTTTGAATTGCTACAAAGTCCTAATATGAATGAACCGCAAAGAACGCAAAGGACACAAAGTTAAGAGGGTTTAAGAGAGTTTTTGGTATTGCTGAGTTGATTTTTTCAAAATTGGGATGCTCCCTAAAAATAAAGATAACTCAATTAAGTTAGGACTTACGCAAGATGTGACTGAAAACCTTATTCTTGCGTAGGGGTAATTCATGAATTACCCCTACTTTCGTTCCCTTTTGCGTAAGTCCTGTAAGTAAATCAAACTTAAAAAACGTCATACCCAGATCCCATTTAATCCAATTTCTACTCCATCATTTTCATCTGCTGATTAGCATTATTCTGCGCCTTTAACATTGCCTGTTTTAAAGATTGTTCCCCCAATAAAGCACTTAAAAATTGATTCTCAAAATTATTAACAATTACTGCTGGATATTTACCAAGTTGCCAAGGAGTAGCATCATCAAGACCTGCTACTAATGCAGACCTTAAATAATCTTGATCATAACCTAATTTCTTGGCTACAGATTTGCGAGTTGGTAAAGCAAAACCTGTTCCTGTCCACTTTTCCATTCCTTCTTTACCTGTCAAATAAGAAATTAATTCCCAAGCTGCTTTTTTATGTTTTGTTTGTTTATTCATGACATAGGCAACAGTATAAACCATTGTGCCTTTTTGATTATTAATTTTGGGGACTTCTGCGGTAGCAAAATCTAACTGGGGAAAGGTTTCTTGCAGATAAGGAATAGCCCAATTTCCCTCAATTACCATTGCCACTTTACCTTGTCCAAACATATCTGTACCTGAACTCGCACCAACATCTGATGGTAATGCTGATGTTTGATATTTTCGATATTGATCTATCACTAATTGTAAACCTTTTAAAGCTTTTTCACTAGCAAAGGTAGCATTACCATTTTCATCAATTAACTTTCCTCCAAAAGCTTGAATTTTGTAAACATGGCGTGATATTGCTGGACTTTCTCCAAACCCGTATCTATTAAGTTTACCTGTTAATTTTTGAGAGTAACTTAATAATTCATCCCAAGTAGTTGGCGGTTTATTGAAACCTGATTTTTTAAAAGCTTTTTTGTTATAAAATAAAGCCAAGGTAGAATAATCTTTAGGTATTCCATAAATATAGTTATGCGCTTTAAAAATTTCTAATAAATTTTGATCAAAATCTTGTAAATCAAATTTATCTATGATGTAATTATTGAGAGGTTCTAAAACATTTTTACTTATCAAAAAAGGAGCTTCTACAGCATCTAAATAAAATACATCTGGTGCAGCTTCACCAATTAAGCGAGTTTTAATTACATCCATATATTGATCAGAAATTAATTCATATTTAACTTTAATTTGGGGATGTTTGATTTCAAAATCTTGCAATACTTGTTTTAAAAGTTTTTGTTCTACAGGTGAACCACCCCAACCACTAAGTTTAATAGTAACTGCTGATTTGCTGGGTGGTAATTGGTGACAACTGATCACAATGATAGCCACTGTGATAATTAATATACAGAATTTTAACCATTTGTATTTGTTCATGGACAGATAAAAGTTTTTATTTTCTCATTTATAGATGCTGTAACTCCGGGAGCATCCCAATGAAATAAAAAATGACCGCAGCAACACTAAAAAATCTCTTAAACTCTCTTACCTTTGTGTCTTTTGCGCCCTTTGCGGTTCAATCATATTAAGCTTTGGGGCATATTATTTCCATAGACAAAAATGAATTTACACATTTGGGATGATCCCGTAACTCAAGACTCATCTTTAAGCAGTATGAATTTTTATTGAGAAATGGTATATAGAAGAACAAACAACTATTATTAACTGAAATTTTACTCATTTCGTCACCGCTAGACGATAGTTTATGGACTCGGTTAAAGTTGAAATATCTACTTCTTTAAATCTGGAAATTCCTCAGATTGATTCATTAAACAATGTTCTACGTTCTGAATCTCAATCTAGCTCTCGTTTTCCTAAAAATGCGATTCGTACCAGTTTACAAGCTTCTACTTTAGATGCTATTTTTGCCACAATTTTTTCTATTACTACTGGAGGAATTTTACTTAGTAATTTTTTGGTAGAATTAGATGCTAGTCCGGTAATTTTTGGGATGCTTTCTTCAATTCCCATGCTAGTAAATCTCATTCAGCCTTTAGGTGCTTATATCTCAGAACGCACTACTAGCAGGTTTCAATATTCGGCGCTGGTTTATGGAATTTCTCGCCTATTTTGGCTGTTTTTAGTAACAGGAATTATCTGTAAGAGTTGGGGATTGATCAATTCTCAGCAGTTGGTGATATTAACGCTGGTAATTGTCTTTTTTAGTCATCTCGTTGGGGGTTTGGGATGTGCATCTTGGATGAGTTGGTTAGCAATTATTGTTCCTAGAAGGTTACGGGGTAGATATTTTGGAATACGTAATAGTGCGGCCAGTTTAACTAATTTGTTATGTGTTCCTTTGGCGGGTTTTGCTGTTTCTCATTGGTTTGGGGGAACTCTTCAAGGTTATGGTGTGGTTTTGTTTGTGGGGATTTTATTTGGGTTAGTTAGTTTAGGTTGTCAGTATTTTAAAATTGATGTTAATCCCCAATTACAAAATACTTATATAGAAGTCACGCGAAATAAAGACAATGTAGGGGTAATTCATGAATTACCACTACCCAAGAATAAGGAAAATGATCAAAATTCCCATTTTTGGATATTTTTACTGTATTTCAGTTTATGGATGTTGGCTTTTAATCTTTGCGCCCCTTTTGTAAATCTTTATCTGCTGGAAACTTTAAATATAGATGTGGGTTGGGTGACTGTTTACAGCAGTCTGCAAGCAGGAGCAAATTTGTTAATGGTGGTTTTTTGGGGTAAGTTAGCAGATAAATTAGGAAATCGTCCGATTTTGATATTTGTGGGGATTATTGTTGCAGTTACGCCTTTATTTTGGTTTGGAATTGGTAACAGAAATTTAGATATTTGGTTGTGGCTACCACTATTACATATTTTTATCGGTGGTACTGGTGCTGCGGTGGATTTATGTAATAACAATTTGCAGATTGGTGTTACACCAGTCAGAAATCAATCTATTTATTTTGCGATCGCTGCTGCTATTGCCGGTGTAACTGGTGCTTTAGGGACAACTATCGGCGGTTTTATCGCTCAATCTCCCCATTTTGGCGGTTTATTAGGTTTATTTGCCCTTTCCAGTATTTGCAGACTAGCAGCATTGATCCCGCTTGTATTCATTAGGGAACAGGTGACAGGTGACAGGTGACAGGTGACAGTAGAGATGGGGAAGCAGGGGAAGATTAAGAACCCAATCACCAATCACCAATCACCAATCACCAATCACCTACTCTACACCAGTAGAAGTTAATGTCATTGTTTCCCACAAAACCATGTTAGGTGCGGTGGGCATGGGTTGGTGTAAAGATATTAACTGTGTCAAGGTATTTTTTAACTGAGTGCGGGGAACAATTTCATCTACAAAACCATGCTTGAGTAAGTCTTCAGCGGTTTGGAAATCTTCAGGTAGTTTTTCCCGCAGGGTTTGTTCAATAACTCGTCTGCCGGCAAAACCGATAGTGGCTTTGGGTTCCGCGATGATGATATCACCCAACATGGCAAAACTAGCGGTAACGCCTCCGGTGGTGGGATTTGTTAAGACGGGAATGTATAATAAACGAGCATCTTGATGGCGTTGTAAAGCACCGGAAATTTTCGCCATTTGCATTAAGGACAACATTCCTTCCTGCATTCTCGCACCACCAGAGGTACAAACGATAACGACAGGATAGCGGCGTTGTGTAGCTTGTTCTATTAAACGAGTGAGTTTTTCACCGACAACAGAACCCATACTACCACCCATAAAACGGAAGTCCATGACTCCTAAAGCGATGGGTAAACCGTTAATTTGCCCTAAACCGGTTTTTACTGCGTCTATTAAACCGACTTTTTCCTGAGTTTCCCGGATGCGATCGCTGTAGGGTTTGCGATCGCGGAATCCTAAAGGATCAGTGGGACGCAAATTTTCATCTATGGGTTTCCAAGTATTTGCATCAATTAACTGACGGATACGCTCATCACTATCGACTCGGTTATGATGACCGCATTCTGCACAAACCATTTGATTAGCTTTTAGGTCTTTAGCATAAGCCAAAACACCACATTTCGCGCATTTGTGCCATAAACCATCGGCTATTTCCCGTTCTTGTTTTTCTAAATGGGGAGATCCTGATTTACGCCGATTTGCAAACCAATCAAATAGAGACTTTAAACCGCGTGATTCTTCGTTGTTTGCCATTTTTATTGTTATTTAAGTAGGTATGAGATTCAACACAGGTCAATCAATTTTAGATTTTGGATTTTGGATTTTAGATTTTGGATTTTAGATTGACCTCACCTACTGCTGGAGCAGGTATTGTGAATTGTGGACTTGAGGTAAGTATTCAGAGGATAGACTACAGAAGTCAGAATAATAACGCCTTATAGCGTCAGCTTTGATAATTTTGCTAAAATCTTGCTTCTCTCTATTCCTGATTTTATAAGCACTCTGACTCCTGACTCCTGATGATTTTTCTTGGCTTGACTAAATCACCAAATTACGCTTGTAACCAATTTTCGACTTGATTTTGTATTTTTTGGTTGATAGCTTAATAAAAATGCTGCTGCCAATACAACTTTTTTCCAAACGTGTCAGGGGACTTAATTATATCAACGTATCGGCAAAGGTGTGAAAATACAAAACCCCCATGAAAATGAATCTTCCTCCTAATACATTATTTTTATTATTCAATGGTAAGCTATCAGCATTTATGACATTAGTTGTATTTGCCAACTGCCAAAAGTATTGTTTGACTGTAATACAATTCACAGGTTAATCTTACCAAAATATAAAGATCCAATGAAGTAATGCTGGTTACAGTCATGTGGTTACAGTCATGGAGGGTGTAGGTTGCTGAGGATGAGAATAAAAAACATTTAAATCTAATATTAAAGAAAAGTGATTTTAAAGTTTGAATTTGATGATAATAGGTGATTGGTGATTGGTGACTGGGAACAAGTAATTGGTAAGAATAAACTCTTGCCTTTTGCCTTCGTACTGACTCCTGCTATAAGTAAGTCGGCACGAAAAAACCAAGGTATGTAACAAAATGTAAAATTGATAAAAACCTTTTCCCTCCTGCCTTCTGCGTGGAAGCATCCCAATTTTGAAAAAAGAACCGCAGTAACACCAAAAACTCTCTGAAAATCTCTTACCTTTGTGTTCTTTGCGTTCTTTGTGGTTCAATCATATTAGGTCTTTGGAGCATTTTTACGTTAGATAAAAATAAATTTACACATTTGGGATGTTCCCTTCTGCCTCCTACCTCCTGCCTTGTCATAACGACAATTTTTAACGCCTACCTACTTAACTGATATATTTCAAGATGGTGGTAGCACAAACTGTAGGTAAGAAGACAAAATCGCTTCACCACCAAAAACAGCAATTACCGCCCCCAAAGCTAAGAAAGGACCAAAAGGCATTCTTTGTCCCATTTGATGACGTGAGAGCATAATTGCACCTCCACCTATTAATACTCCCAAAAAACAGGCCATAAAACTAGCTATTAGCAGATGCTTCCAACCTAACCAAGCGCCCATCATTGCTGCTAGTTTACCATCACCTCCACCCATGACGGGTTTTCCATAGGCTAGATAACCTAAAATTGAGATGCTATCAAACAGCCATAAGCCCAAGACTGTACCACCTATTCCAAACATTAGCTGTTTGATCCCACCCACCCAGCTATTTTCTGTTAAAAAACCTAAACCCATTTGAAAAACTAAGCCCAATACCAATCCCGACTTGGTAAGTTGACCGGGTAAAATCATTGTATCCCAGTCTATAAGAGATAGAGCTAATAACCAACTGCAAAAAGCCCAATAACCAATTGTTAAGGCTGAAAATTGAAATACCCAAAATACTATTAAAAATATAATTCCCGTTATCGCCTCTACCACTGGATAACGGGGAGAAATTTTGGTGTGACAATAACGACATCTTCCTTTTAACCACAACCAACCAAACACAGGTACATTATCATAAGCTTTTAATTGGTTTAAGCATTTAGGACAGCGAGAAGGCGGCCAAAGTAAGGATAATCCCGCAGGTAGGCGATAAACTACAACATTGATAAAGCTACCAATAGCAGCCCCCAAAGCGAAGACAATGATACTAGCAGGGACGAAAATCAATGTGTCCATATTGTCAGTTGTCATTCAGTAGTTATTAGTTATTAGTCATTAGTTATTAGTTGTTAGTTATTCTTCCCAATCACCTGTCACCAATCACCAATCACCTAATACATATACGATTCAATTTGTTGTAAGGGTATAAAACATTCCTGTGGTAAGAGAATGGGTTGCTGAGTAAAAATTACTTTACCCCGATGAGTGACGCGACTAATTGCTACTCCTGAAGCTTGCCCCACAATTTCAGGATGTACCTCACAGTAGGTATAGTAAATTTGCCCAGCGGCTTTGATCACGGTGGGATCTACCAAAGGGGTTTGGTTTGCTGGGGTGGTGAAATTTCCCTGTCCTTGTCGTGAAGCGTACACTATTAGTTGTTATGTTATTGATAGATTTGCTTCTAGTGTATCTGAAACTTTTAGCAAAAAACGCTAAAATTTTCTTCTAGTACAATCAAACTATTTTGTTTCCTTTGTTTCCAGAATTTTCATTAAAGCTTCACCCATTGCGCGACAACCTAAAAGATTCATTCCTGGGGACATAATATCTCCTGTGCGATCGCCTTGTTGTAAAACTTGTAACACTGCATTTTCTATTAAATCCGCTGCTGCTGGTTGATCTAAATCATACCGTAACATCATGGCTGCACTTAAAACCTGTGCTAAGGGGTTGGCTTTATCTTGTCCAGCAATATCGGGGGCTGAACCGTGGACGGGTTCATATACACCAGGTCCAGAAGCTCCCAAACTAGCAGAAGGTAACATCCCAATACTACCAGTTAACATGGCCGCAGCATCGGAAAGAATATCACCGAACAAGTTACCAGTAACAATAGTATCAAATTGTTTGGGGGCGCGGACTAATTGCATGGCGGCGTTATCTACATATAAATGTGATAATTCTACGTCAGGATATTCTGAAGCCAGCTTAGTCATTTTCTCCCGCCAAAGTTGAGATACATCTAATACATTGGCTTTATCCACGGAACAAAGTTTTCCGCCGCGTTTTTGGGCTGTTTCAAAGGCAACTTTACCAATTCTCTCAATTTCTGATTCCCTGTAAACCATCGTATTTACACCACGTCTTTCTCCGGCTTCGGTAGTAAAAATACCTTTAGGTTTACCGAAATAAATCCCACCTGTGAGTTCCCGCACTACCATAATATCTACACCTTCGACGACTTCTTTTTTTAAGGTAGATGCGTCTATGAGTTGGGGTAATATTTTAGCAGGTCGTAAATTTGCAAAGAGTTCTAAACCTGCTCTTAATCCTAATAAACCAGCTTCAGGACGTTTATCAGAGGGTAAACTGTCCCATTTATAACCACCGATAGCAGCGAGCAATACTGAATCACTGCTGCGACAAGTATCTAAAGTTGCAGATGGTAGAGGTTCACCGGTTTCATCTATCGCTGCACCACCGATGAGGGCGGTTTGAAAATCAAAGTTCAAATCAAAGCGTTTAGCGACGACTTTTAGCACGTCCACTGCTACGGCCATTATTTCTGGTCCAATACCATCTCCGGGAAGTAGGGTGATACGGTAGTTTTTTGTCATGGTTTTGTTAATGGGTGTTTGTTTGCAGATTAATTATCATACCAGTGAGTAGTCAGTTTTTGATATCTCACGCAAAGACGCAAAGACGCAAAGGAAGAACGCAAAAGGCATGGTAAAATATATGAGAACTTCTTTTATTTTCAATTTCTATCAATTTCCATCTGGTGTGACGTACTCTCCCAGTTGTGCGAAATTTTATCACTATAATTTAACGCAGATAAACGCAGATAAACACAGATAAAAGTGAAAAATAGCGGTAATCGTATGAATTTATGTTATTCTCAATATAGCAAATAAACCGGAGGCTACTAAAAATGACCCAAGAATTAATAGACCTCAGAAACAGTATTTTACAAGGAAATTATACAGAAGCTTTAGCAATTGTAGATGAATTAGAAGGAATGAGTAAAAAAGCAACAATCAGACAAATTAAATCATTCTTAAAAATACTACTCATTCATATAATTAAAAATCAAATAGAAAAAAGATTAACAAATTCTTGGATGGCTTCTATTCGTAATTCAATTAGAGAAGTTCAAGAAATCAATCTCAAAGAAAACAAAAAATCCTATTACATCAATGAAGATGAATGGGAAAATTTAATAGAAGAATCAGTTATAGAAGATGCGATCGCAGATGCTAGTTTAGAAATAATGAACGGTAAATATACTCGTTCTCAACTATCAACTATAGTAAATAGAAAGCAAGTTATCAACACAGCAATTACATTTTTATCTCTCACTTATACCTATTCACCCAAAGAATTACCAGCTATCATGGATGATTATTTAAGTCAGTTAACAGCAGATATTTAAATTTGCACATATTTACACTATAAACCTGATGAGAACTGCTTTTATTTTCAATTTTGATCAATTTTTATCTGGTGTAACGTACTCTCCCAGTTGTGCAAATCTGATTTCTATTCTTCTGCGTTTACTTCTGGTTGCTGGATCTTTTCTCGTATTGTTTTTAGCAAATCCTTGATTTTCTGGTAAAAATAATTGTGCTGCTGAATATGCTCTAAATTGGACTTTTTTAAATCGAGATAATCTAGTTTTATTTTGCGCTTTTTGCAGTTCTTTGACTACTGATAATGCTCGCATTAAACCTAAATCAGTATTAGAACGAGGACATAAGGTGTTAATATTTTGATTACCTGTGGCAACATTTTCTAGGTGATTATCTAAAGGTTTTAATGTTTGATTATTGGGGGTATCACACTTGAGAAAATTTACAGGTTGATCATCTGTATGACCTATAATTTCTAGTACCTCAGTTTCATTATTACATTGTTCTTGTTCAGAAAGGGTTTCTTCAATTAATTTTAATATTTTCCCTGGTTTGTTACCTTGCAAAATATCACTTTTTAAGTTATTTGGTAAAACTGCACTCCCTGATTCAAAACTATATTGTTCAGAAGGAAGGTTAATAATTTTCGGTTCACAAACTATCCCTGGTGGTTCTGGTGGTTTTTTTTGAGATACCACAAATACTAATAATAAGGTAATAATCATAAATGCGTTAGACATTAAATCTGTAAAGGATGTCCAAATTGTAAAGGTTTCGCTATTATTATTAGAATTATTGCGATTTCTTCTTTGCATATCTATATTGATTGTAGAGGTTTAAATGTAGGGGTTTAGCAATGCTAAACTCCTACACATCATACATGATCATATTTTAATTTTGTGATTGTTGAAATTGTTGGAAGTTGGTTAATAATACAGATAGGTTACTATTAATTTGTTGCAACATTTGGGAATTTTGATTGAGTTGGTTTGCGGTAGTTTGTAGTTGATTAACTTGATTTCCTAACATGGCTGCTAATTGGGGTATATTATTGTTAGATGATTGGGTTGCATTGTTGATTAATCCTGCTAATTGTTGGAGGTTTGTATTATATTCTCCTACTTGAAAACTATGTTGATTTAAAGATGTGACAATTTGGTTAACATGATTATTAAATGTTTCGGTAGAGGTGGAAATACTGTTAACATTTTGCAAGAGACTATCTGTAACGTTAGTGAGATTTTGTTGATTATTTTGTATGAGGTTTTTGACATCGTTAGAATTACTAATTAATGTGTTACTGAGACTTTTCATATTATCTTTATTAGTTTGAGATAATTTTTGGATTTCTTGGGAGTTATTGATTAAGCTATCACTGAGATTTTCTAAACTATCTCCATATTTTTCTAGGGAAGATATAGATTTTTCAAATGATTTTGATGATGTGAGTAAGGATGAGGAAATATCGGAAAATTTTGTGCTTAATGTGGCTATTTTGTTAGTCGCATTACTTAAAACATTTGCTCCCGTTTGCATGGTTTGGGAAGATTGATTAACAATAGTTTGAAAGTTGTTTGCTGAGGTGTTAATTTTATCTGTAGCTTCTGTGATAGCAGTTGCAAATTTTTTGGTGTTTTGATCTAAACCTAAAAGGAAACTTTTTAAGCTATCAGAGTAGTTATCAATAGATGTAATTAACTGATCTATTTTGCTGGTATTTTGAATGTTTAGCAAAAATTCATTATCAATGTAATGTTCTAGGGAGATGATTAAATTTTCTTTTTCTATTTCTAATTCTGATACGGGGTAAAATTTTACTAAAAAAATACTACAAGCTAATGCAAATAAACTACTACCAAAAGCTACACCCATTGAGTTAACAATATTTGGTAAAATTGTTTGTATGTCTACTTCACCTCCTAGATTACCGCTAATTAATAACAAATTTAAAGTAATTCCTAAAAAAGTACCAAATAATCCAATTGATAAGAGGAAATTTGGCAAAGATTGATAATAACGTTTATTTTTTTCCCAGTCTTTTAAGTGAGAATTTGTCACACTGTCTATTAAAGCTGCTTTATTAATTTGTTCATATTTTGTTTGATGACGATTATAAACATCTATAATTGCATTTGCAATTCCTTGTTTTAAAGATGGTTGAAATTGATTTTGTAATTTTTTTCTGATGTCATAACCATCCCATGTCAAATAAATAGTTAATATTGCAAATCCCAACACTACGAAATATGAAAAATATTGTCTACTGGATGGGATGAAAGCATAAATGAGAATAAATACCACGCCTAAACTTAATATAGCATTGCGAATTTTATTGTTCATAATTTTCCTGTTTGATTAATTTTACAGCAGTTTCGAGGTAAATGAGGTACAAGGTTAATAGGCAGGATGCCTGTTCCACAAGGGTTTTATGATTTGAGTTTGTACCTCACTGGTATGAAATATGCTGTATTTTGACTTTTTGAAAAATTCCCTGTCAGATACCCGAATTTTTTATTTAATCGTGACAAGAAATTATGGTTTATTAACAGAAGTCGGCGATCTTACCCCTGAATCATTAACGTAAAAATACTTAATAAATCAACCAAGGTAAATTTCACCCATCATAGCATATTTGGTATATTATAGATTAAGTAAAATTTCTTAATATTTGCTCATGCTGAAGATGAAGAAGGGGATCATCTGTGTGATGGTGGTGCTATATGAATAATGTCGGTGGAAAATATCAACTGCTCAAAATTTTAGGAAGTGGTAATTTTGGGACAACTTATTTAGCAGTGGATCAGTATGGACAAAACTACGCGGTTAAACAATTGACATTTTCTAGTAATAAACCAGAGGAAATAGCGATCGCTCAAAGCAAGTTTAATGATGAGAAAGAAATTTTACAAAAGTTGCAAGCTCATCAACAAATTCCTGATTTTGTAGATTATATCGCAGAAAATCAACAATATTATTTAGGGATCTGGATATCAAAAATTGCTATATCTGAATACTTACTTCCAATCTTTTTTGTCTGATTCAGACATCCTCTAATAAGAAGTCACTAAAACCTCACTAATATTACCCCGGTTATTAGCATTAGAATTAATGGATCTGGCAGCGGAAATTGCATGAATATTAAACCGACGATAAAGATCACGAATAAAATCACAATCTGAATTTGCTAACATTACCTTAACACCCCGGTTAGCTAATTCTGCAAATACATCTCTTAATTGTTGCTGCTGTTTTTCCCCAAATAAATATTTACTATAAGCTGTAAAATTACTGGTTTCACTCAGAGGTTGATAGGGAGGATCAAAAAACACAAAATCATCACTGCTAGTAGCATAATTCAAAACTGTGGTAAAATCTGCGTTTTCAATGTCTACTGTAGCAAGTGCTTTTGATGCAAGTCTTAAAACATCTTCTTGACAAATACCAGGATTTTTATATCTACCTAAAGGTACGTTAAATTTACCTTGAGAATTGACCCGATATAAACCATTAAAACAGGTTTTATTCAGGTAAATAAACCTAGCTGCTTTCTGTAAATCTGTTCCTTGCGAATTAGAACGTATTTTATAATAATAATCTCCATGATATTTAGTATGTTTTTCCTTGTGTTTTTGTAGAAGTTCAATTAACTCATCAACATGATCTCTAACACAGCGATAAGTAGTAATTAAATCAGCATTAATATCAGTTAAAACAGCTTGGGAAAATATGTTTTGTGCTTGGAGATGAAAAAAAACCGCCCCTCCACCTAAAAAGGGTTCATAATAATTCTGATAATTTGTGGGAAAATATTTTTGATATTGAGAAATCAACCTACCTTTACCTCCCGCCCACTTTAAAAAAGGACGCGGGTAAGTTGTTTGAGAAACTTTACTAATCATATATATTTATATTTCTATATTTCTATTAAAATTACCAATTACCAATTACCAATTACCCATTACCAATTATTTATTTTATATGAATTGAGCAATTTTCAACCCTATAGACTACAATTAAGTTAAATAAGCACCTGAAAACAAACTATAGTTTATAACAAGGCAGTCTATATTCAAATGTTTGATGGATTTTGGGATAACGTATTTCGCTACCCCCGGTACTTGGTTACTATCGTATTAGGTCTTTTGCTGAATACCTTTCAGCCATTGATGCCTTTTTTAAAACGCCCAGGTACTCTAATAGCAGTGCTTGGTTTATTAGTAGGAGGGTTCTTTTTCGTAACTTTGACTCTCCGGGCGATGCTGGGTTTGAGTACAATCTAAACTAAAACCTGCATAGGGTTTAAACATCAGGACAATTGCTGTAAGTTTCACAGCTATTATCCTGAAGTTGCATCTATATCATATCGTAAAACCTCTGTGAGAAGGCGGAATTTATATGGCTACAAATCGCCGCGTTTCCCGCGTTGCTGAATTAATTAAACGGGAAGTTAGCCAAATGTTGCTCAACGGTATTAAAGATGATCGTGTGGGTACAGGAATGGTGAGTGTCACCGATGTAGATGTTTCCGGTGACTTGCAACACGCTAAAATTTTCGTCAGTATTTATGGGACCCAGGAAGCTAAAGCTGAAACAATGGAGGGTTTAAAATCAGCAACTGGTTATGTCCGTAGTGAACTAGGTGCTAGAGTAAGGCTGCGTCGTACTCCAGAAGTGATCTTTGTTGAGGATCGCTCTCTTGAACGTGGTACTAAAGTGCTGAGTTTATTAAACCAACTTCAGCAGGAGCGTCAAACAGAAAGCATTGCAGAAGATGAGGAAGATTTTTCCCAATAGTTAACTTAATATCCAGATCCCCGACTTCTTTAAAAAATCGGGGATCTATCATCTATTTTACGTTTAATTATAGCAGAAGGCAGGAGGTAAAACATCCTTGCGGCTTGGGTTTTGGTTGTTCCGTTTGTACATCATGGATGTGCAATCTGCTGTATGTTGATGTAATTAAAAATAAGAAACTTAAAAATACTTATTAAAAATACTTAATGGAATGATATGATGAATTATTGGTTAATTAAATTTTATATCACTGATTACGAAGAGTCACAAATAGAAAGCAGCACAGTTTAAAAATGTTTAAAAAATGTTTAAAAAATTGTTAACAAATGCTGGCTATAAAATTTAGTGGTGTAACTTAGCCATTGTGATCAGATTTCAAATTTTTAGATGTTGGATTGGCAATAGCCTGATGTATCTAAATTTTGCAAATCTATTGGTCGCACTTGTATGGTATAACGTATAAAAAAGTACAAAACATAACCAATTTCCGGCACAAGATACCAGGTATATTTTTTGGTAAAAATCCATGACGCTGTAGCTAGAAAAGGCTTTACAAGGGCTAAAAGTGATTATTGGGAATCTCAATAATAATTTTTTGATACATAATATTAGAAAATACTAGATTAAATTGTAACCATAGGTATATAGATATTAAAGTGTGAACCTGTTAATAGTAGCTGCAAGGCATTACCAATCAGCCAAATTTTAAATGTTGGGATGCACAATTGGAAATGGAGTTAATATTAGTGTTGTGCTTCCTTGACAAACTTAACATTTCTTTAGATAATTTATAGGTGTATAGCGTCAAAATGATAATAGTTCCGTATAGCAAACTACAAAACCTAGCCACAGGTCTAAATTATTGCCATTTTCTTTCCTGATGAAAATCGGGAATACTATCTAAATGTAAATTTGTGAGTAAAAACAATGAGTGTGAATACGGTGCCTTCTATCAATTACTACTCTCTCGACGTAATCCAGGACGAAGCACGCCAACTGGTGCAGAAGGGAATGGTGAGCCGTCAACAGCCAATATATACACTCTGCCAATACATCCCTGCTAGAGAGTGGGTTTGTGTTGAATATGAATTGGAGAAGTGTGACTTTTTATTGCGCGATCGCATTGGGGATTTAATTGGTCGTGAAGAATGGGAAAACGACTAATTAGAATCAAAGGTTGGTTTTAAATCGGGTGTTGATTTTTGATGTGTGGATTTAACAGGAAATATTTCCCTGTCCATCATCTATTCTCAACTATGAACACAGAACAATTAAAGTCTGAATTTATACTACTTTTCCAGTGAGCGATATTGACGATGGCCTGAGCCTCCCCATCGTGATTTTGAATAAGTAGTCATTATTTTATTTATACTTGTCCAGAGTTTATGACTTTGGGCAAGTATATTTTTTGTCAGGAGGCAGGAGTTATGTATTTTGGATTTTGGATTTTGGATTTTGGATTTTGGATTTTGGATTGTTTTTGTCAACTCCAATCTAAAATCTAAAATCTAAAATCTAAAATTTTCTTCCCCAATCACCAATCACCAATCACCAATCACCTATCCCACCTGTTCTAAATACTGGTTAATATCCTCAATCATGCGAGTGAGTTCAGCTTCTGTGGTTAAGCGAATACCAACATTACGAACTGTTAACAGCACTTTTGCTGCAAAGGGGGTAGGCCAGATATTGGGATTACAAAAAACTTCTAAAAATACCTCTCCTGTGTAGCGATACTCTAAAGGAGGCTGGGGAGTAACTTTACTACCAGGTGTAGGTTTAGCTGCAACAGCTTTGAGACTGAGCATTAATTGATCTATTGCTGCTTTTAATTCTCTTGCTGCTGCGGGTGAGAAACTGAAAGATATAGAACCATCTCCTAGATTTAATGTTAAAGGGTTAGAAGACATAGGGCTTTTTGATTAAAACTTCTTAGTAATTACATATATTATCAATTGAAAATTGACAATTGACAATTAACAATTTTTTTATGGGTATTTGGGTTAGCTGACTTTATTTAAAATAAATCTCAATAATTGGGCGAAAAATTGAGAGTTTATGGATAAGAATATTCGTTACTGCGTAAGACTTTGATACATTTTATTTGTGTTTATTTTTGCTTTAGGTCTTAAAGTAGAAATTATAGATCGTGATGTGATCAATGTGCTATGACTTACGATAACCGTGCGGAAGTTAAAAAGGTTTTAATTATTACTCTGCTCCTCAATTTATTTGTAATGGGACTCAAAGCATTTGTGGGGTACTCAACAGGTTCTCTAAGTTTGTTGGCTGACGCATTGCATAGTGTGACAGATAGCGCCAATAACGTTTTAGGATTAGTTGCTAGTAAATTTTCTTCCCCCCGTCCAGATCGAGAGCATCCCTACGGACATCATAAATTTGAAGCTGTGGGAGCTTTAGGAATAGCGGCGTTTTTAGGTATAGCTTGTTTTGAAATTCTCCAAGGAGCTATTGAGAGAATTATTAAAGGTGGTTCACCTGTGAAAATATCAGGTTCTGAGTTGTGGTTATTGCTAATTGTATTAGGAGTAAATATATTTGTGGCGTTCTATGAACGTAATGTTGGTAGGCGGGTAGGTAGTTCAATTTTAATTGCTGATGCTACACATACCATGAGTGATGTGTGGGTGACTATTTCTGTGTTGGGGGGGTTAATAGGAATTTGGTGGTTAAATTTTCAATGGTTAGATGTGGTGTTAGCTTTTCCCGTAGCTTTGTTAGTATTTTGGAGTGGATGGTCAGTTTTAAAAGAGAATTTACCTTGGTTAGTGGATCAGATAGCGATCGCTCCTGAAGCTATTCATGCGATCGCAATTTCTGTTCCTGGAGTAATTAATTGCCATGATATCGCTTCTCGTGGTGTTTTGGGTCGTCAAGTTTTTATAGAAATGCACTTAATAGTAGATGCACCAGATGTAGAAACTGCTCATCATATTACCGAAGAAGTAGAAAGTCAACTACAACAACGCTTTAGTCCAGTGAGAATTTTAATTCATGTTGAACCACCAGCATACAAATCTGAAAGTATTACCTTTGAAAATGGAGCAACTTAACGAAGGCAGGGGGCAGGAGGCTTATTGTACAGAGATTTAAACCCTGCTCCAAAAACAAAAAATTTTTGCCTTGAAAGGCGAAGTTTTAGACTCGATTTTTTCGATAAAATATTTTCATTTTCAGGATATTTTCATTCGTTCTAATTACCGAATTAACACTTAGAAAATGTGACTATGTTGGCGATAATTTCTACATTGGTGTTGGGAATGGAAAGAAATCTTTGCAAATAACTTCTTTGGCTATCCTCACATCGGTATAATATTAATATGGTTCGATAGATTTTCCATAAACAAAAATTGTAGAAAATTGTGTAAAAAAAATAAATTCCTAAATTCTCTACCAATGTATTTTATTACGTCCTCTGTGTGTAGACAATTTATACATTGATTTTTCCATAATTATCAGTAAGTATAATCATAAATTATGAATCAAATAAATCAGAACAATATCATTAGTAATTTACAAGTAGACTTAACAAGTTGTGACAGAGAACCCATACATATACCTGGTTGTATTCAATCTCATGGAGTGCTTTTAGCTTTAAAAGAACCAGAATTAACTATTGTCCAAATTAGTGATAATACATTTAAGCTGCTGGGAATGCACCCCCATGAATTACTAAATCAAACGTTGGATAAACTACTGGACAATGAGCAAATTCATTTGTTATCAGATTGTTTAGGACAGGAAAATTTACAGTTTAGTAATTTCCTTGAATTTAGCATCCAAGTAGGTAATAAATTAGTAGATTTTGATGTAATTATTTATCGTTGCCAAGGAATCATCATTTTAGAATTAGAACCAAATTTATTAGAAAAAAGCCATAAATTTTTCAATTTTTATCCTTTAATCAAGTTAACCATTTCTCAACTCAAGAATGCAACAAATGTCACCCATTTGAGCCAAATACTTGCTCAAGAAGTACGAAGAATTACTGGGTTTGACAGAGTGATGGTTTATCGCTTTGATGAGAATTGGAATGGTAGAGTAATTGCAGAAGCGAAACTAGAGAATTTAACTGCTTATTTAGATTTGCACTATCCAGCTACAGATATTCCCCAACAAGCTAGAAAACTCTACACTCAAAATTGGCTCAGACTCATACCAGATGTCAACTATCAATCAGCAGCAATTATTCCTACCAATAACCCATTAACAGAACAACCTTTAGATTTAAGTAATGCAGTGCTAAGGAGTGTTTCACCCATACATATTGAATATATGAAAAATATGGGTGTAACAGCATCAATGTCAATTTCTATCATCAAAAATCAAACCCTGTGGGGATTAATTGCTTGTCATCATCAATCACCTAAATATATACCTTATGAAATTCGCAATGCGTGTGAATTTTTAGGACATATAACATCTATAGAATTGGGTGCAAAAGAGGATAGTGAAGATACTGAATATAAATTGCAGTTGAAATCTATTCATTCCAAGTTAGTGGAATATATGTCTAGAGAAACAAATTTTATTGCAGGTTTAACTAATTATCAACCTAATTTATTAGAACTTGTCAACGCAACCGGGGCAGCAGTTTATTTTGATGGTGAATATATTACTATTGGTAACACACCTGAACAACTGGATATACAAAATTTAATCAGATGGATAAATCACAATCTGCATGAAGAAATTTTTGCCACTAATGAGTTAGCCAAAATTTATCCAGCAGCAGAAAAATTTCGAGATGTAGCTAGTGGTTTGTTAGTAATTTCTATTGCCAAAAGTCAGAAAAACTATGTTTTATGGTTTCGTCCAGAAGTTTTGCAAACAGTAGCTTGGGGAGGAAATCCCCATAAAGCTGTAGAATTAAATGAAAATGGAGATATGCGTTTATCACCCCGCAAATCCTTTGATTTGTGGAAAGAAACAGTACGTTTAAAATCTCTTCCTTGGAAATCCTGTGAAATAAATGCAGCTTTAGATTTGAGAAATGCTATTATTGGTGTGGTACTGCGGAAAGTAGATGAACTTGCCCAGTTAAATATGGAATTAGAACGCAGTAACAGCGAATTAGATGCTTTTGCTTATATTGCATCCCATGATTTAAAAGAACCATTGCGCGGGATTCATAATTACTCTAATTTCCTCATCGAAGATTATGGTGACATCCTCAACGAAAATGGTAGGGCTAAATTACAAACCTTAGTGCGCTTAACTCAGCGCATGGAAGATTTGATTGATTCATTATTACATTTTTCCCGCTTAGGAAGGGTAGACCTTTCTATGCAGCAAACAGACCTCAATCAAGTTATACATCGGATTTTAGATTTGTTGAGTCCTCGCATAGAAGAGACAGGAATAGAAATTCGCATTCCTCAACCTTTACCAACAGTATATTGCGATCGCATTCAAGTAGGTGAAGTATTTAGTAATTTGATTGCTAATGCCATAAAATACAATGATAAAGCCGAAAAATGGATAGAAATAGGTTATATTTATAGAAATGAAACATTAATATTGTACGTTAAAGACAACGGTATTGGCATTCGAGAAAAACACTTTGATGCTATTTTTCGCATCTTTAAAAGACTGCATGGACCAAACAAATTTGGTGGTGGTACAGGCGCAGGACTCACCATTGCTAAAAAAATTGTGGAACGGCATAGTGGTAAAATATGGGTAGAGTCAAGCTATGGTGAAGGAAGTACCTTTTATTTCACATTAGCAGGAAGTGGAATTTAACTGTAAGAAGTAAAAAGTCAGGAGTCAGGAGTAAAAAATCAGGAATTTTACATTTTACTATTCCCCGTCCTAACAGATATGAAACTGCAACAAACGAACATGATTTAACAGAAAAATTACGGGTTTATATTTTTTATGGAGCAACCTTCAACAAAATGTATAATTGGTAAAAACACCCAACCTTTGCTAGTTGTTGAAGATAGTGATGAAGACTTTGAAGCCTTTTATAGAATTATCAAGCAACAAGCACTGATCAATCCGATAATTCGTTGTACAGATGGTGATGATGCCCTCGATTACCTATATCATAATGGCATATATGGTGACATCCAAACTTATCCCCCTCCAGCAATTATTTTACTGGATCTGAATTTACCGGGAACTGATGGTAGAGAAGTTTTACAACAAATTAAACAGGATGAAAATTTAAAAAAAATTCCTGTCGTTATATTCACCACTTCTTCTAATCCCAAGGATATTGATATATGTTACCAATACTCGGTTGCTAGTTATATTTTAAAACCTATAGATATCAAAAGACTAATCAAAACTATTCAAGTTTTTTTAACCTACTGGCTAGAGATTGTCATTCTTCCTGAAACTTTTAACTAATAACTATGGTGCAACCACGAACTGTTTTAATTGTTGATGATTCCCCTGAAGATCGCCAAGTTTATCGTCGTTATCTCCAGCAGGATCAGGAATATATCTACACAATTTTTGAGAAAGAATTGGGACAGGAAGCATTAGCTTTATGTCGGCAGTTTCAACCTGATGGAATTTTATTAGATTTTGTGTTACCCGACTTAGATGGATTAGAATTTATCACGGAATTAAAACAGCAAACTCATGGCAACATACCAGCAGTAATTATGTTAACAGGGTATGGCAATGAAACGGTTGCTGTGCAAGCTATAAAAAGTGGTGTTCAAGATTATTTAGTCAAAGGTAAAACAACAGCAGAACTCTTATGTTCAACCGTCAATTCAGCTATTAAAAACGTTAATTTAAGTCAGGAATTACAACGCAGTGAAGAACGTTTTCGTACCTCTGTAGAAAATATGATTGATTGCTTTGGCATTTATTCGGCTATTCGTAATCAAATAGGTGAAATAATTGATTTCCGCATTGATTATGTAAATGCAGCAGCTTGTGAATGTCACAGACTCACAAAAGAAGAAATAATAGATAAAAGACTGTGTGAAATACTCCCTGGTTATCGAACTAGCGGTATATTTAATGAATATTGCCGAGTTATAGAAACAGGCAATCCTGTAATGAAAGAATCACAACAATTTATCTGCAAATCTAAACAGGAGAAATTAGCCAGATATTTTGATCTTCGTATTGCCAAAATGAAAGATGGCTGTGTGGTTTCTTGGCGAGATGTAACTGAAAAAAAACAAGCAGAGGAACGGTTGCGGCAAAGTGAAGCCAAATTCCGCAGAATTGTGGAATCTAATATAGTTGGTATCTATTTTGGTGACATCGGTGGGCAAATTTATGAAGCTAATGATGCCTTTCTAAAAATATTGGGCTACACCCGTGAAGAATTGGCAAATGGCAGTATTCGTTGGGATATGATGACACCTTCAGAATACAAAAATCTAGACCAACAAAAAATTCAAGAACTACAAACTTTGGGAATTTGTACTCCCTTTGAAAAACAGTATTTTCACAAAAATGGTTCTCGTATACCAGTGCTATTAGCAATTGCCTTGATAGAAGGTGAAAAAAATGGCTATAGTGTCTGCTTTGTTCTGGATTTAACGCAACAAAAACAGACTGAAGAGGCATTGCGTCAAAGTGAACAATCATACCGTTACTTATCTGATGCCATACCTCAATTGGTGTGGATAGCGAATACTCAGGGTGAATGCGTTCATGTCAATCAAAGGTGGCTAGATTTTACAGGACAAACCCTTGAGCAAGTGATAGGATCTGGCTGGACTAAAATAGTGCATCCAGATGATATTGCTATTGCGATGGAAGCATGGTTAACAGCTTTACAAACAGGGAAACCTTATGAATTTGAAAAGCGTTTGAGAAGATATGATGGCATTTATCGCTGGTATTTAGTGAGAGCAGTACCCATTAAGGATGAGTGGGGAAAGGTTGTCAAGTGGTTTGGGACAAGTACAGATATTGAAGATAGCAAGCAGTTGGAGGCTGAAAGGGTCCGGCTTTTAGAAATGGAAAAAGCTGCCCGTCTGGAAGCTGAACAAGCGAACCAAGCAAAAGATGACTTTGTGGCGATGGTATCCCATGATTTGCGATCGCCACTCAATGCAATTTTAGGTTGGGCAAACTTACTGCGAACTCGGCCTTTAGATACACATACCATCAATCGTGCCTTAGAAATTATTGAACGAAATGCTCACTCCCAAGCCAAACTTTTGGAAGACTTGCTGAATATTTCCCGCATCCTACGGGGCAAGCTACAGCTTGAAGTCAGTCAAGTTAATCTGGTGTCTATTGTGAATACAGCTATAGAAACTGCTTATCCAACTGCAAAAGCTGAAAATATTTTCCTAGAATCAGTAATTGCTGAGTCAATTCCACCTATTAGGGGAGATGCTCACCGCTTACTGCAAGTTTTGGGTAATTTAATTGCCAATGCTATTAAATTCACTCCTTCCGGGGGAAGGGTGAAAGTGAAACTGTCACTGGTTGACGATCAAGTCACAAAACTCAAATATACTCAAATTACGGTTAGTGATACAGGAATTGGTATTAGTCCAGAGTTTTTACCCTTCGTATTTGAACGCTATCATCAATGCAATGGGCTATCCCCCACCATAGGTGAACGCAATCATAAAAAAGGCGGTTTAGGACTAGGTTTAGCGATCGCTCGTCATTTAGTAGAATTACACGGAGGTACAATTGAAGCCTCTAGTCCTGGTGTGGATAAGGGCGCTACTTTCACCATTAAATTGCCCATTAACGGCTGAATACTTACACCCCACCATCATCACTGTCATGGGAAAGCAGTAAATTCAAACTTTCACCAGAATTTAACCAGCCTGATCTGCGATTTTTAGAATACAAACAGATAGATGTGCAAGTTTCATCAATTCTCACTGCTGTTAATCCTGGTAATCCCGCTTCCTCTAATTTATCATATATCCAAGCCGCAATTGCTTCACTGGTTGGTGATTCCAAACCCGTAGATTCATTTAAATAATAATGATCTAAATAATTATCTAGTAAGGGTTGGAGATATTTTTTAATATCTGAATAATCCATCACCATCCCTTGTTTAGCACCTTCTTCCACTAAGATATTACCAGATATATAAACAACTCCACGCCAACTATGTCCATGCAACCGGGCGCATTTGCCGTCATGGTAAGGTAACTTATGTGCTGCCTCAAAGCGGAATTCTTTACCTATTAACCATTGATTATTAGTCATTCTACTCCTGTATATTATATAGCAGATTGCAGATCAATGAGGTACAGAATCGGGAGCATCCCAATTTTGAAAAAATAAACCTGTCCACTTCAAAAACTCTCGCTCGACTCTCTTCTCTTTGTGTCCTTTGCGTTCTTTGCGGTTCAATCATATCAAGGGAAAAGCCAGTTTTACTCCTGACTCCTGCTGTATATACTTTATCAAAGTTTTATAAAAGTTTTTCTCCTTGATATTCTGTCCATTCTAAAACCCGTCTTAAACCAATTTTTAAATATTCTTCTTGCAGTTCTATACTAATAGATTTTCTTCCTAAACGTTTAGCTACAGCAGCAGTTGTAAAAGTCCCAGCAAAGGGATCAAGTATTAAATCTCCTTCATTACTACTTGCTAACATCATTCTTTCTAACAATGATTCTGGTTTTTGTGAACGATGATTTTCATATTCTTTCATTTTATATCTCACACGATAAAAATACCAAACATTCCCAGGAACTTTTTCTGTATTATAAGCAGTGGGAACAGATTTTCTGTAATCAATCAATTGACGTTGTGAACCTGTTTTTGCTTCAATTTTTATATTCTCTGAATTAAAAGTATAGTTATTTTTATCTTTCACACAGTGTAAAATTGGTTCATACATTGAACCAAAGTATTTTTTAGCTTGAACTCCCGAACTGTCATAATGCCATATTATTCTACTGAGAATAGTTAATTTTTTTCTCAAGTAAATATCAAAATAAGGCATTGCTTGGGTACTAGACATTACATAAATTGTACCATCTTGTTTGAGAATACGAATACACTCATCTAACCATTGATATGACCAGTTTAAATATTCTGCTTCTGATTCCCATTTATCATGAAAATCACCAAACTTTTTACCTATATTATAAGGTGGATCAATAATTATTAAATCTACTGTTTCTGAGGGAATATGATTTTTTAAAACGTTAATTGTGTCACCATGAAATATGATATTTCCCTGTTCTTGATAAGATTGAATCATACATGAAATCATACATAATTAGGGGTTGCTAAAAAAGTATTTTTTAGGAGGTAGGAAATAGTTAATCAAATATTCTTCAAATTCTATCAGGTCTCGATATGATTGAACCGCAAAGAACGCAAAGTACACAAAGGTAAGAGTGTTTGAGAGAGTTTTATGAGTGGCTAATTTTACCTTTTTCCTAATTTCCAATTTTCACCACCTGGTAATTGAGTTAAATAATTATCAATGACTGCTGGCAACTCTTTAACTGAGTAATTATAAGTGAGTCTTAATAAATTTTCCGCTTGTTCAATTATTTGTTCTTTATCTACTATTTCTGTCAGTTGAAAGGGGCTGTAAATAGCATTCATTACTTCTTCACTGGCATCTCTAATGGCTTCTTCAAATTCATCTTCTAAGATTGGTCTCCATTCATCTATTTTAACATAATAGGAGGTTTTATTATCCTGTAAATTTATTTTTTTTATTTCTCTAACTGAACCACGAATTGAATTTGCACAAGAATTAGTTAAGCGTTTTTCTATTTGATTTTTAATCAAATGAATTATTAATCTTACTAGGAATGATTGGATATTCCTCAAAATTGCTTGTCTACTCATTCCCTCTAATTCGTCTACTATAGCTAACGCATCTGTATAACGCTGTTCTAAAATACTATTTCTGAGGTCTATTAATTCTTGTGTCATATTTATATTAGCCTCAATTTACATTCTTCTATTTACATTCTTGATAATTTCATTTTCACTAGATTTAATATTACCAAGTTTCTTATATTATAGCAGGAGGCAGGAGTCAGCAAAGAGACAGGGGAGCAGGGGGCAGGGGGAAAAGATTTATACCAGTCCCCACTCCCCAATCACCAATCACCAATCACCTATTCCCATTCTATAGTTCCAGGTGGCTTGGAAGTAATGTCATAAACTACACGGTTGACACCTTTTACCTCATTTACAATTCTGGTAGCGATCGCTTCTAGAACATCATAAGGTACACGCGCCCAGTCTGCTGTCATCCCATCTTCACTGGTGACTATCCGTAAAACTATGGGGTAAGCATAGGTTCTTTTGTCACCCATTACGCCCACACTACGAATAGGTAATAATACGGCGAAGGCTTGCCAATAGTCGTGATATAAGCCTCTTTGGTTGATTTCTTGGCGGACAATTAAATCAGCATCACGTAATATATTTAACCGTTCTGCTGTGACTTCACCTAAAATACGAATCGCTAAACCAGGTCCGGGGAAGGGTTGTCTTTGAACAATTTCTTCTGGTAAACCTATGGAACGGCCTACTTTACGAACTTCATCTTTAAACAGTTTCCGCAAAGGTTCAACAAGTTTAAATCTCAAGTCTTTGGGTAAACCACCAACGTTGTGATGACTCTTAATTTTCACTGCTACTCGTTCACCGGTTTTCGGGTCAACGTTTGTATCAGCAGATTCAATCACGTCTGGGTAAAGTGTACCCTGTGCTAAATAGTCAAAGTGACCAAGGCGTTTGGATGTTTCCTCAAAAACGCGAATAAATTCATGGCCGATAATACGGCGTTTTTCTTCAGGATCTGTAATACCTGCAATAGCAGAAATAAAGCGATCGCGGGCGTTGACATACTCTACGTGAATATGAAACTGTTCTTCAAACAATTTTATCAATCTTTCTGGTTCTAATTTCCGCATAAAGCCTTGATCAATAAACACACAGGTTAATTGATCACCTATAGCTTTATGTAGCAAAAATGCTAAAGTTGAAGAATCTACACCGCCAGAAAGTGCCAATAATACCCGTTTATCTCCCACTCTAGCGCGAATTTCTCGAATTGCTTCCTCTACAAAAGCCGCAGTCGTCCAGGTGGGTTCACAGTCGCAGATGTGGTAAACAAAGTTACGAATTAATGCTAAACCACCCAGGGAATGTACTACTTCAGGATGAAACTGTACACCATAAAGTTTTGTATCATGATTAGCAATAGCCGCACAGGGAGTATTTTCTGTATGTGCTAATAATTCAAACCCTGGTGGCATTTTTGTCACTGAGTCACCATGACTCATCCACATGGTTGTACCATCTTCGACGTTGGTTAACAAGTCCGTGGGATCATCTATATATAATGATGCTTTACCATATTCACCCCGATCCGCTTTGGTGACTTCTCCTCCCAGTTGGTTTACCATCAACTGCATCCCATAGCATACGCCTAAGATGGGGATGCCTAATTTCCAAATTTCTGGATCACAATGGGGCGCGTTTTCGCTATAAACTGAATTTGGACCACCAGATAAAATTATCCCTTTGGGGTTGAGTTTCTGTAAATGTTCTGCTGTGGTGCGATAGGATAGCACTTCAGAATATACTTGAGTCTCGCGGATACGTCTAGCGATTAGTTCTGAATATTGAGAACCAAAGTCTAGAATAACAATCATTTGGCGATTTAACTGCCCCAAATTTTCCTGAGTTTGGGGTGCTGTTTCGGTTGGTAGAGTCACCGCTGTATTCATGATGGTGAGAGTGTGTCTTTGATAGTAAAAATGTCAGTTACCATTTCCGGCTTTTTGGGCTAAATCTAAATTAATAGCTTTTTAGGCTAATAATGGTCGAGAAACCTAAAATACAGCAAATTTCATGTTTATGAGGTACACAAGGTTGGGTAAGGATATCTAACCCACATAAGTAAATATTATGAAAATGTGTACTACATTATACTGATATATTACTGTATATAGAGACGACTATGGCCGCACCTATTGAGCCGATAAATTTGGCTTATTATTAACCGCGAAAAATCACTCTGGAGTAGGTATACAAAAAATTATTTATTTGCTTTATTTATGATTATTCATATTAAGTTAACATAATTTTTCCATTAAGACACAACCAGTTTTACTCTTGATGATAATTTCTCGGTTGCGGTCGAAAAGCACAGAACCGCATACTGTGGTGTTAATATCTCGGTAACAATGACTTTTGATATATTCTTGAGAGCGAGTATCAATAGTTTCGGCAATGCTGCCATAAACTTGATCAGTCCAATTACTAGCAGTTTTGCTATCTAAGTCTCGCAGGTGTTGTAATGCTGCTTCTGCGGTGGGACTGTGAAATACTCTATTTATCTCTGAAGCTGGTAAACTGGCGATCGCACAATGGGCAGCTAAAATTTCCCGTCGGCCATCTGCTAGGTGGTGATGGGTGTGAAAAATTCCCCCTGCTAATTTCATTAGTTTACCGTGATAACCAAATAATAAGATTTCTTTGACTCCTAAAAGATTTGCTTCGACTAATAAAGGTCCTAACCAGTTGGCGGTTTTTACCAGTTGTTGCGGGTTTATTCCCCATTTTTGTGCTAAGTCTAAACCATTTTCGCCAATACAAAAAACTAAACTTTGAAACTCACTAGCTTTGTTTTTTAAATCACTGCGAAAAGCTGTTAGTTGATCTGGTGTGCTTAAAGGTTGAGAAATACCGCTTGTTCCTAATAAAGACAGTCCTTCAACTACTCCAAAAGCAGCGTTAGAAGTACGGACAGCGAGCGATCGCCCTTCTGGTAAAATAATTGTGACGATGATTTTTTCCCCTGGTGCTAAAAGTCGCTGTAGGTTTTCTTTGATTAAATTTTGGGCATAAGTATAAATCGCTGCTTGCTTTTCATTATTTAATTGTTTACCAATTCCTTCTCCGCCTTTAATGATAACACTTTCACTATCTCCCGTATACCATTCTACTGTTGCCCAAATTGGTGTATTTTTTGTCAAGTCTAGATTATCACCCGGATCACTGCGAGTAATAGCTAAAGCTGTATTTTCCGATATTCCCGCTACTTGCTCAATCAGTATTTCTACAATTTCAGCAGGTGTAATTAAGTCAATATTAACTACATTCAATGGTTGATGATGACGCAACCAATGTAAAGCCGCAACAGCAGCAGCACAGGCAAAAACAGGGAGAGTGTAACCAGAACGAGACATGATAATTGATAATTGATAATTGATAGTTGATAGTTGATATAGCAATCCTAAATGATTATAGAACGATTAGATCATAGTTACTATTGGCGTAAATCGAACTAGATTAAGACTTTGAGTATCCTAACCTTACCAAATCATTTGTACTATTTGTTCATAACTCAAATCGGATTGCTATAGTTGATAGTTGATAGTTGATAGTTGATAGTTGATAGTTGATAGTTGATTAGGTTATTTACTTCCCCTGTTCCCCCTGACTTCTCCATCTCCCCATCTCCCCACCTGCTGTCACCTGTCACCTGTCACCTGTCACCTAAACTAAACACCTACTTCTAACAATAAAGCTTCCATAGCTTCCCAAGAAATACCTTGTTGAATATAACGGGGAGATTCAGGATTATAAGGACTGGCTATGCGGTCAATGGCGACAATTATGGCATCATCAAGTAAGACAGGCACATCTGGATCAAAAGCTGTGGGACGCATCAAAGAACTAGAGAATCCCTTAAACACGGCAATTTTATCTTGTTCATCAGCAATATTGATGGTTACTAATAGAACTTCTTGAGGTCGTTTGACGGTGTATTGTTCTAGTCTTTTACCAATGGAATTATTCATCAAAAGGATATTTTACAAGTTAATTGAGTATTTGCATTATTTATTTTTTTTATACGAAAAAATCGGGTTGAAAACCTAGCCTTTTCAGGGGAAAAGTTTTGGGATCGGGGTATAAATCCCCCTCAACTAAGCTTCCAGTCCCTGCCTTCTTTAATGTGTTGCTACTGTGTGGCGTTTCTGCCATGTTTACCTAGTTTTACTAATACAAAATAGCTGAGATAAACTACATAAATTACTAAGCCAATTATGCCCAAAAACCCAAGAAAAGCTGGTTTACTATTATAATGGAAATAATCTTTAAACATTAATGGTGCTTCTAACCAAACTCTACAGTAGTTAGATTTGAGGGCATTTTCTGAAAAGGCACAACTTAAGAAAGGTGCAAAACCAATTACACCTAACAGGGAATAAATCGTCATTGCCCAACGCCAAGATGTGAAAGTCAGCTTTAAAGGACTGTTCGGTTGATACTCAATTTCATCGTTGATATCAACCCAAAACCAAAGAGAAATAGGAATGAGAATACGAGCTATTAAACCAGAGATAAAACTGACTGCCAAACCACCAATCATTAAGTAAACTGTGATGGCTAATAAACTTGCTACTCGCCAGTAAATCATTAGTAAGCGTTGTATACTATCTGCTTTTTGTACAAATGCCCAAATCAGAAGAATCAGGGGAATAATTAAGCTAAATAATAATGCTAATCTATAATCCATCCAGACATAGGGGCGAAACCAAAGTTGTGGCATAGTTTTGATTAGTTAATACCGTAGAATTAAGGTTGATTTTGTAAGCATTCAGCCGTCAGCTATCAGTTTCCCACCTCCTACCTTCGCTAAAGGAGGCAACAAGCAAAAGGCAAAAGACAGAAGTTTTGTAATTTTGACTTTTGACTTTTGACTTGATTTGTCTCCTGATCAGGTTTATAACCAGTGATTTGAGAGATGATCAAAACAATCGGGTCTAAAACCGGACTTCGTGCGGCTACGCTAATGCTATTGAAGGAGAAAAGTTTTTGGAGGGGGTATAAACCCCATGACAATAACGGACTCCCGCCTCCTGCCTTAGTTAAGAGTGATTGGTTAAATCTCTAGTCCTCGTAAAGCCGACACTCATCTGCTTCTGGATTAGCATCACAGTATTGCTCTAAAGAGTTTTTAGGTTTGGTTTGACGCTGGTGGGAAGCTTCCGCTTGCAATTCTTCGACTGCATCCCAAGCAGCAGCACATTCTGCGGAGTTGCTGCCGGAAATATCACAGACAACACGAGCTTGTTCAACTTCAGCTTGAATTTTTTCGTGAATGGTGTTGGTTGTTTCTTGAGTGTTTGTCATTGCGTTAATCTCGCTGGGTTTTGTTTATACTAAGTAGAGAAATCAAAAATTGCGGTTTTTGCTTTAATGTTCGCTTACTATTCTAACCACTGAGTTGCTGCTATATAAAACCTAGACAAAGCTAGACTTTACTTTCTACTTCAACGGGAGCATGGGAGCGGTTATCCCTCCGTAGACTTGCACGCTGTAGCCCAACGCGATCTTTCTGGTGTGAAAGGAGGCAGGAGTTGAAAGGCAGTTTTGCTGGAGGCCGATTATAGGGGATTTTCAACCCACCTCCAATCATAGACCGCCAAATCACCAGATTATGGCGGGGGACTTAAACCCAAATGGGCGAGTCAAAAAGGCTTTATTCTTAATTCAAAATTCTCCATCCTCCTGCCCCCTGCCTTTTGCCTCGCCCGAAGGGCAGTTAAGATTTTCAAAAAGACTACCACTATCATTGCTTGGTTTTCGCGTCGGCAATAGTCTTAATTCAATACTGGATATCCCAGGATTATATATCAAGATAGTTGATTTTTTAACTCAAGAGAAATTGATTTTTGTCTACATAAGTATAGCTTTGTCTGGAAAATCGCCAGCTTAGGACTAGCTCAGTTAAACTGCGATCCTGATCATCGCTTAATACAGCAAATTACCACAACTATACCCGGATTTCTCTTGATGTTTTCAGATTTGGCAGGGTATAACTACCGAAAAAGAAGCATACAATATATTTAATATTTAAATGAATATAGGAGTAAACGCCCCATTCAGCTTGTCAATTCTGATAAGATGCAATATCTCCCCGGATAACACAAACTACTAGCCTCAACACAAAAACAAGTCCAGCAATCATGGCAGACCAAATGCAGTGGGCAAATGCCCTATCAACCCGTCATTCTTTGGAAGCAGCTATTTCAGATGTGGTAGAACAAGCTATTTCGTCTTTAACAGCACCTGCGGATCTGGGGCTGGTATTCATTTCGTCTGCTTTTGCGAGTGAGTATTCCCGACTTTTACCATTGCTGGCAGAAAAGCTCTCTGTACCAGTGCTGATTGGTTGTGGTGCTGCGGGTGTGGTGGGGACGAACTCAGAAAACCAAATTCAGGAAATAGAAGGGGAAGCGGCGATTAGTTTGACGTTGGCGCATCTTCCTGGTGTCGATGTTCGCCCTTTTCATATTTTGGGCGATCAGTTGCCTGATTTGGATAGCTCACCAAATGCTTGGATTGATTTAGTGGGTGTGCCACCATCATCTGTACCCCAGTTTATTTTGTTGTCTAGTGCTTTTTCTTCAGGAACTAATGATTTGTTGCAGGGCTTGGATTTTGCTTACCCTGGTTCGGTGGTTGTGGGGGGACAGGTCGGCGGAGGTTTTGGCAGCGATCGCATCGGCTTATTTTGTAATGGTCGTCTCTATCGTCAAGGTACTGTGGGTGTGGCTTTGAGTGGTGATATTGTGCTGGAAAGTGTTGTCGCTCAAGGATGCCGTCCTATTGGTGAACCATTACAGGTGACTAAGGCTGAACGCAATATTATTTTGGAGTTGGATGAACAAGTTCCTTTGACGGTGTTGCGGAATTTAATTGATCGCCTCAGTGATGAGGAAAAAATGCTGGCGCAGCATTCTTTGTTTGTGGGGTTGGCAATGAATGAATTTAAGCTTTCTTTAAAGCAAGGTGATTTTCTCATTCGCAACTTACTAGGAGTAGATCCAGTCGCTGGGGCGATCGCTATTGGCGATCGCATTCGTCCTGGTCAAAGGTTACAATTTCACCTGCGGGATGCTCAAGCTTCTGCTGAAGAATTAGAATTTCTCTTGCAAGAATATCAAGCTCAAAATAGCAATTCATCCTCTGCTTTAGGGGCGTTAATGTTTAGTTGTGTGGGACGTGGTACTGGACTTTACGGAAAACCCAATTTTGATTCCCAGTTATTTAGTAGTTATTTTCATGACATCCCTATGGGTGGTTGTTTCTGTAGTGGTGAAATCGGTCCTGTGACTGGTAGAACTTTCCTCCACGGTTATACTTCAGTTTTTGCAATTTGCCGCAGAAGGTGACTGGTGACAGGTGACAGGTGACTGGGGAAGATTTTTAAATATTACCAATTACCAATTACCAATTACCAATTACCAATTACCAATTACCAATTACCAATTACCAAGCAAAAGCTTACTGTTATTATCAATTGGGCTGGGATGTCCACTGTGAGTAACTGCACTATATTTTTGAATGTAACGACGGACTTCTAAAGGAAAGTTGGGATAGTCTATTACTGCATCCCCATCGGCGATAGTTGCCCAAAAATCTCGCAAATCTGGGGCTAGTTGTTGTGCCTGTGCCAATGGTAGATTTAGGGGGGGTAGGGTGAGTAATTTGATCAGGAAGGGGAAAGAGCGATCGCCCATCCATTGTTTTGATGATTTTTGCAAGTTGGGAAAATCTGGTACTGATTCCACACGATGAGAGACTATTTGTAACCATTCTTTACCTAGATGATCTCGTTCAAATTCTAAAACACGGTAAGGATGGGGATAACTAACTAATGAACCAGTGGTAATATCATAGACTCCATCACCACAAGCTACATCTTGAACGTGCAAATGTCCGGTAAAGACTAATCTCACTCCATGTTTACGCAGTAACTTTAAAAGTTCTGGGGCATTTTCTAGCATATAACGGTTTGCCATTGGATGATTTGATTGATCTGGCAAATGTTCGACAACGTTGTGATGCACCATCACCAAAACTAACTCATTGTTAATTTTTGCTAGTTCTGTTTCTAACCACTGAAACTGCTGCTGATCTAAACGCCCGATTTGTTTACCATGCTCATCAAAGGTGTTAGAATTTAAACCTATTAGCCGCACTCTGGGCAAGATTTGACAATTGTAGTAAGGTTGGTGTGGGTTTTCATAACCAAACTTGCGGTAATAATGGGGAAAATCTGCAAAACCTATGGATTGCTCGTTTGCTGATAATACGGGAACATCATGATTACCAGGAATAACATACACCGGAAAAGGTAGTTGAGAAAGTCTGTTTGCTAACCACGCATGATTTTCTGGTTCACCGTGTTGGGTTAAGTCTCCGGGAATCAGCAGAAAGTCTAAATCAAGTTGTGTTAAATGTTCTAGTACACTTTCAAAGGCGGGAATACTGACTTCCACTAAATGAAATCGGTTAGGATGATCCCAAATTGTATGGGGTTGTGCAATGTGTAAGTCACTAACTATAGCAAAACGAAAGTTGATATCCATTGATTTAAAAAAATGTTAAAGCGGAAAGAGTAAATATACCCTTTTTACAAAAGTATAACTCTTGCCTTGTCTAGTTACGTACTAGCAACCAGACTTAATATTTGTATGTTTAACTTTTATTAGCGAAATTTTAGTGACAGGAGTAGTCAAAGGAGTATTTATTATGGCTATGATTCGAGTTCGTCAGCACGTTAACCCCCTAGCGAGAAAATTTCAAACCCCTGTTGATCCCCCAGCATGGGAAAAAATCTATGCACAGTATCAGCAACCCTTACATTTAGATATTGGATGTGCGAGGGGTAGGTTTTTATTACAGATGGCACAGGTAGAAACAAACTGGAATTTTTTGGGTTTGGAAATTAGAGAACCTTTGGTTATAGAAGCAAATAGGATAGTTTCTGAGTTGGGTTTAACAAATTTACATTATTTATTTTGCAATGTGAATAATTCTTTGAGTCCAATTTTATCTACTTTACAACCAGGGATTTTACAACGGGTGACAATTCAATTTCCTGATCCTTGGTTTAAAAGTCGTCATGCTAAACGTAGGGTGGTACAATCAGAATTAGTGGAAGATTTAGCTAATTATTTGGCTGTGGGTGGGGTGGTATTTTTGCAATCTGATCAGGAATTTATTGCTGTGGAAATGTGCGATCGCTTCCAAGAAAATCCAGCATTTGAGAAAATGGGAACGGAAAAATGGTTAGCAGAAAATCCGCTTCCTGTGCCTACAGAAAGGGAAATTGCAACGCAAAATAAAGGTGAACCTGTTTATCGAGCAATGTTTGTGAAACGAGCAATTAATCAACAAATTGATAACGAGTCAGACGTTTAACTGTAGTTAAATCTAATCCTAATTCTTTGGTAATTCCTGCTTCTAAAGCTGCAATATCTGTAGTCGGTAGTTCCAGTTCCAAGTTTTTGATTGCGGAATCCGTTGTCTTAATAGTTACTTTGGTAAATCCGCCCTTCTCCTTAATTTCTGCTTTAATAGCAATGACAGCTACAGATAAGTTAACTTTAACTTGGTGGTTGGCTTCTAAGTAAGATTGGGTACTATATTGATAACTTAACATTTGATTAGCAACGCTTTTTCCTCCCAACCAAATACTTAAACCTATCAGGGGTAATGGTAGCCAAAATGCCAACCCTAAACCCACAAACGGAGATATAACTGAGTTTGTTTTTAAACATTTCCATAGGGTAACAAGAAAATTATTTCTATTCATAATCCATATTTATTGCAAAAAATTAGCATTATTGTAATAGAATATTTCTAATCTAGAGTGTAAATTGTTGACAATCCTTATGAAAATATTGGTAGTTGAGGATGATTCAGAACTCTTAGAACCTGTTAATACAGCACTTTCCAGGGCTGGACATATTGTTGATGGGGTGGGTAGCTGTGAATTGGCAACCAGTTTAATAGCTGAAAAAGATTATGATTTGTTAATATTAGATTGGATGTTACCTAAAGGCAGTGGTATTCAAATTTGCCAACATTACCGACATATAGGGAAAACATCTCCTGTGTTAATTATGACTGCAAAAGATAGTATTCTTGATAAAGTCAAAGGATTAGATGCTGGTGCAGATGACTACCTTGTTAAACCTGTAGATATACGGGAGCTATTGGCCAGAGTCAGAGCTTTAGGAAGAAGAAGTCCTATTTGGCAAGATCAAATTTTACAATTTGCCGATTTAAAGTTAAATCTAGATACTTATACCGTAGAAAAACAAAATCAAAATGTGCAGTTATCTGTACGTGAATGTCAACTATTAGAATACTTGTTTCGTCATCCTAATCAAGTTTTAAGTCGTGATCAATTAGAGCAAGCATTATGGACATGGGATGCAGAATTAGGGAATAATGCTATTACTGTACAGATTAGAAGATTGCGGCAACGTTTACAACAAATAGGAGCAGAAAACTTGATTGAAACTGTCTATGGTTTAGGATATCGTTTAACTGCTGCTAATTGTAATTAGGGCTTGCTGATTAAGTAGGTGAACAGAAAAATTTGGCTCTTGCGTCTGTTTTAACCCTCTTTAATCTTGCCTTTTGCCTCTTGTCTGTCCATAACGACGATTTTTAACGCCCACCTACTTATGTCTAACTTATTTGATCGTAGTCGTCGCAATTTAGCATGGTGGTTTACTCTCTCAATGGGGAGTATTTTGGTAATATTTGCTAGTGTAATTTATGTTGCTGTTGTTAAAGATCGTCAGCAAGCTTTTGATTTACAACTTTATAGTAAAAGCCGAGTTATGGCGGCGGGAATTCGCTATAATTTACAACAAGGTCAATGGCGAGTTAAACTTGATGATGTGCCACTTTTAGGAAGTAATACTTTATTTATAGAAAGATTAGAAGATGAAATCGCCTATGCTCGTTGGTACTCTCCCGATGGTAAGTTAGTCAGATTTGTGAGGGAAAAACCGCCGACATTAGTTAATATTACTCCAGGTTTTCAGACTTTACAAAGATCAAATTTATGGTTACGTCAAGTGACATTACCTGTACTTCAAGATGGAGTATTAATTGGTTATTTACAAATAGCATCTCCCTTAACTCCGGTACAGGAAACATTAACCCAATTATGTTTATTTTTAGCAATTGGTGTACCGTTAGGAATAGTAGCTATTGGTTTTACAGGTTGGTTTTTAGGCGGTTTGGCTATGCAGCCTATTTATGAATCATATCAAAAATTAAATCGGTTTACTGCTTATGCTTCCCATGAGTTAAGAAATCCATTGGCTAAGGTATTAAGTCATGCTCAGTTAGGTTTAATGTCAAGGGAGGAAGGTAACACTGAGACTATTTCTCGATTACAAATAATTATTAAAACTACGAAAGCTATTAGTAATCTTGTGAGTGATTTATTGTTTTTGGCACGTCATGAAGGCGTGCTAAATGCACAAATATTAAAAGAAATTGATTTGGTGGAATTTTTGCAGACTTTAGTTGAGGAACAATCTATTTATTGTGAAGATAAGGGATTATTTTTTAAAACAGATTTTCCTAATTCCCAGGTGATATTAGCAGTTGAACCAGATTTATTGCGTCAGGCTATATTAAATTTATTAAGTAATGCGATTAAATATACTCCTGTTGGTGGTACGGTGGAGTTAAAATTAGTGCAGTTGTCTCGGAGTGTCATTATTCAAGTGTTGGATAATGGTACAGGTATTCCGAGTGCAGATTTACCTTATATATTTGAGCAGTTTTATCGTTGTCAAAGTCATAGACAGTACAGTGGTTTTGGTTTGGGTTTAGCGATCGCTCAACAAATTACTCAAGCTCATCGTGGTAAAATTACTGTTAGCAGTACCCTTGGTGAAGGTTCTTGTTTTCAAATTGAATTACCTAACATAATAGTTCGTAGTGAGCGATTTATCGCTCTCTGACAAGGTTTTAAAGGGCTAAAGCCCTGACTACGAACATTTCTTTACATTTTTTCACTTCTACTTCTTGACGGTTTCGCAGATACCCAAATGGTGGCTTTCCGCAAGGTCTGAGCAAAGAAAGAAAGAAAATTTTATAGAAATAAGTCCCTTGTTATTTTTCTGTTATTTTTATCTGCAACACTATTAATATTCACAAAATTAAAGTCATATTCTATGTACCGGAGAGCTTTTTTAAGTATTACTGTTACTGCGCTTAGTGCTGCAATTCTTTTACCTGCTAAAGCTTTAGCAGAATCTTCTGAAACTCAGACAAATACCCAAAAGGAAGCAACGGATACAGTAGAATCTCCTGAAACTCAGACAAGCACCAAAAAGAAACCAACTGATTCTGTAAAGAAAAAAGACAAACCAAAAAAACATCATCGCAAAAAATCCAAGAAACATGGACATAAAGAAAAACCTGTGGTAACTAAGCAAATAGAACCACCTGCTATTCAAGCTAATTAATATCCTATGAATTGGAGTGCTGCATTACCGACTTTTTTCATTACCTTACGTGAAGGTGTAGAAGCCGCTTTAGTGGTGGGAATTGTCTTTGCTTGTTTACAGCAAGCTCAACAACAAAAATTACACCGCTGGATATATTTAGGCGTTATCACTGCGGTAATAGCTAGTTTTGGAGTTGGGTTAATTCTCAATTTAAGTATCCAAGGATTACAAACATCTGATTTACTCTATGCACCAGTTTTCAAGCAATTGTTTGAAATGGGGTTAGGGTTAATAGCAATTTCTATGCTCAGTTGGATGTTAATTTGGATGACAAAACAAGCAAGATTCCTCAAAGCTGAAATTCAAACCTCTGTAAAAACTGCTTTAAATGAAGATAAAAAAGCAGCTTGGGCAATTTTTAGCTTAATCTTTATTGCGGTTTTTCGAGAAGGTTTAGAAACAGCATTATTTATTGTTGCTCAATTTCAATCAGGCTTAATACCTGTGCTGGGAGCAATAGGAGGATTAACTATAGCAGTGTTAATGGGAATGCTGCTATTTAAGTGGAGTATCCGCATTAATTTAAGTCAATTTTTTCAATGGATGGGGATATTACTATTAACAATAGTTTCCGGTTTAGTCATTTCTGCTCTCCGCCATCTTGATGCTGCTGTCACAGCTTTTAACAAAATAAATGCTCTGAATATTTGTCAAGGAGGAAGTAATGCTTGTGTTTTAGGTTTCCAAATTTGGGATTTTTCAGACATTTTACCTGATAAACAATTTCCGGGAATTTTGCTAAAAACCCTATTTGGATATAACCAAAAATTGTATCTAGCCCAAGCTGTAGCATATATCCTATTTTGGATTGTCATTGGTGGTTTATATTTCCGCAGTCTTAACCAAACTGCACCATTAAAACTAGCAAGTAAAGTTAATTAAATGCAACGGTAGAGGTATTTAAAATATCTCTACAAATCTGTCTTTATTCAAATTTGAATAAGGAAATTTTTTCATGAGTTTATAGCTACAAATAGGAGAATTAAACATTTCTTAATATTCTAAAATATTGCTTTTTTTGAACTCATCATGTTAAATTTATTGCTAATACCTCTCAACTACAATTATCTCAAAAGCCATAACCACTAAAGTAATTTAGTAGTCATGGAAAGCAATGCTATATTTATCTACCCATTCAGCGCCAACTGATGAGGGAAATCAAAGCTCAATTAGTTGAGAAAGTTTGTTTTTTCATTACCAAAGCAAAAAAAAGGCAAGCGCCAACTTGCCTCAAAAATCAAAAAATTAATTTCATCTTCTAGTATGCAGACAAATCTGACTTTTTTCAATAGTAACCTGTTAATTGCCTTTTTCCTATTCACAGCCATTGCTACACCTGCTGCGGCCAAAGAAACCGAAGAGAAAGGAAGTAACACTATCACGACTACCAAATCTGAAAGCCAAATTCCTAACCTACAGGAAATTAATATTCCCCACACTAGCACCAAGTTCTTAACTCAAGACACACCAGAGAATACAGAAGCAGAAAATACAGAAGCAGAAAATACAGAAGCAGAAAATACAGAAGTTGCAAGTCAAGAGGGTGATATAGAACTAGATGTAGTTGGTACTCCTTTAGTTAACTTTATTGAAGAAAGACAACAATCACCCACAGGTGTAATTATTCTTGATCAAAGAGAAATTCAAAGGTTTAATTATCGGACAGTTGGTGAAGTTTTGCGTCGTCAACCAGGTGTAGTTTTAGGAGGTCCACCGGGAGAAGATAAAGATGTAAGACTTTTGGGTTTACCGAAAGAATACACCCAAATTTTAATTAATGGTCAGCGTTTTCCTGACGGTGGAGAAAACCGGGAATTTAAAGTAGATAGAATTCCTGTTAGTTTAGTTGAGCGCATTGAAATTATCAGTAATCCTACCGCTACCCAAAATTCTCAAGGTGTAGCAGGGACAGTCAATATTATCCTCAAAAAAGCACCAGATGGTCGAGTTGCTGACTTAACAGTTAGCGGCACAACTTTAGAAAGTAAGGAACCATTTGGTGGATTGAGTTTACTTTATGGGGATAAACAAGGGGATTTTAGTTATTTATTGAGCGCAGGAATTCAGCAAAGAGAAGCACCCAAGAATAAATTTAAGCAAACTTTAGATTTACAGAATCGTCCTACCCAAACAGAACGGGAAACTGAAAGTAAGAGTCTTTTAGATATTAGCATTGCTCCTAACTTAGTTTGGCGAATTTCTCCTCAAGATACCCTCAGTTTTGAACCCTTCTTTTTGCGAACTACTGAAGAAAAAGACGCAACTCGCAATATTGATAATCAGAAGTTCTTTTCTCCTAGTGGGAGATTGCAAGAATTAAAACAGGACCATGTGAATCTTAATGAAGATAAAACCATCACTGGTTGGCGTTTAGGTGGTCATTGGGAACATGAATTAAGTGCAACCAGTAATATGAAATTGGGATTATTTTTCCAAAAAACCGATGAAACCAAAAGCAAAATAGAAACCATCAATAGCACGACTACAACTTTTAGAAATGTTGATGGTAGTCCCATTAATAATACCAGAAATACTACCAATATTAAGCGAGAAGAAGAGAAAAAATCAGACCAAGATTTATTTGCAACCTTGGGTTTTAATTTCCGTCCTTGGGAAAATCATAAAGTAACAGTAGGAATAGAAGGAAGTTTACGGGATAGAGAAAAAAAGAAAATTAGCACAGAACAAGAAATAGTTCCCACATTGAAACAACCAGTAGAAAAAACTGGACCAAAAGATATCTATACTATCGAGGAAAATCAACTTAATATCTTTGTTCAAGACGAAATCCGTTTAGGTGAAAAACACACCCTCACCGCAGGTTTACGGATGGAAACAATTGATAATAAAGCTACCGCAGGTGATAGTAGTGAAGTTAAACAATCAGGTACTGTCTTTAATCCCTCCTTACATTACAAATATTTAGTCACACCCACAACGGTTTTCAGGACAAGTTTAGCACGTACAGTTCGTCGTCCTAAATTTGATGATTTGATTCCTTTTCGAGATAGTAAAGATGGGACTTTACTTAAACCAGATAACGTTGGAAATCCTAACTTAAAACCAGAAACATCATTAGGTATAGAAACAGGAATTGAGCAATCTTGGGGAAATAATACTGGTGCATTTGGTGTGAATGCTTTTTATCGTTCAGTGAATGACAAAATCGAAAATGAAATAAATCTCAACCCTGAAAATAACCGCTTTGAACAATCACCGAGAAATGTGGGAGATGGAAAAATTTATGGTTTACGTCTTGACGCACAAACTCGGACTCCTTTTCTTGGTTTACCCAATTTAACTTTATTTGGTAATGTTTCTTTTTTGGGTTCTGAAGTAGAAGATAAAAAAAGCGGAGAAATTCGCCGTTTTAAAGAACAACCTAGTTATGTAGCTAACCTTGGTTTTGATTACACTATTCCCAATTGGGGGATGAATTTTGGTTTAACTTACAATATTTTACCTGGGTTTGAAAACCGAGAACTCAAAGACGGAAAAACAGAAGTTACGAACCAAGCAGGAGAAAACAGTTTAGATGCTTACCTAGCTTTTCGCTTAACTAATAGTGTGCAAATGAGTTTATTTGGTAAGAACCTTTTAGCTGCGGAAAGAAGTAAAGACAGAAGTATTTTTAATGCTGAAGGTGTGCTGGAAAATTTACGCATTGAAAGGGAAACAGCAGAACGTCTTTATGGTATTAGTTTGTCATGGCAATTTTGATTTAGTTTGATTTTGTTAATGTAAATACTCCTGTTATATGCTCATAGGGAGTATTTACCATTATTTTCAAGAGCAGGATTTTATGAATAACCAAAAAAATGGAATCAATAAGGATTTAGCACCAGAGATTTTTCAATTAGCGGCTGAATTATACGCTCAAAAACAACAAGAATATTCTCTAGATGAGTTAGTCTTAATTGGAGAAGAAGCTAAAATTCCGGCTGAGTTTATTCAGCAAGCTGTGGAGTTAATTCAAGTTAAAAATCAAAATAAAAATAAAAATAAAAAAATTAAAATTCTCAAAAAAATTCCTAAATTAAAAGTGTTTTTACTGGGAATAGCTATTACAACCGCAACTTTATTTATAAGTGGGATTAGTTATAAGATGATTTTTGTTAATCAAGATAATTCAGAATCAAAAATAGGGATTTTACCTGGTGAAACTAAAACTAAACATTCGGGTAATGTGGAACTTTATTTAATCAACAAAGAAGGTTTAGTTGATGGACTTTTACTCAAAGATGGTAAACAAGTAAAAGTACCACGTCATTTAAGTAAGCAACTGATAAACATTATTAAACCAGGAGATTCTGTAGAAGTAGTTGGTAAATTAGGTACTCCTACTGTATATGGACAAGAAATAGATACTCACACAATTACAAACTTAGAAACTAAAGCTTCTTTATCTAAAGAACCTAAACAGAAAAAGGAGAAAAAACCAGAAATCACCGATTTTCAGAATATTAATATTAATGATTCGGTTCAACATTGGTTAATTAATGGTAAAGGAGAAATTCGCGGAGCAGTTTTAACATCTGGTACACAAGTTTATTTTGCGAAACATCTTCATGTTCACTTAAACAAGGTTGCTAAAAAAGGTAGTCAAATTCAAGCTGAAGGAGTGGGAAGAAATACCCCCAATGGTTCAGTTTTAGAAGTGATTTCTCTACAAATTGATGGACAAATTTTACCAGGTAAATGAAAGATAAATGAAAAAAATAAGATCCCAAAATTCACTTTCTGCTTTAGTGGTAGATATGTTCAAAGTTTTACTAACATATCCCCAATGGTTAGCTGCTGCTATTATTTCCACTATCGTTGTTTCTGCACTTGAACCTAGTTTAGCTTGGATGGGTAAGAAAGTTGTAGATGATTTAAAAAAAGGTAATATTGATTTAAATTCATCCTTAACTAACTATATTGTGGTTTTTGGAGGTTTATTAATTGGGTTAGGTTTGATAAAATTTGGTGATAAACTCATTGATAAAATCTATGAAACTAAATTAATTATTTGTTTACAAAGAACCTATTTACAACGTCGAGAAAAGGAAAGAGATGCTGAAGATATTTCTCACATTCTCTATCATTGTAACCGCGCTAAACCAGGATTAGATATTATTCATAAAGATGGTTGGAAAATTATTTCTCAAACTATTTCTGTAATTGTTTGGCAATTAACTTTAGCTCCCGCATGGTTGCAAGCTTTATTAATTGCGGTTATTCCTCCTATTTTAATTGGTTTTATTTTTGGGCAATTTATTCAAAAGTCAAGTTTAAAAATGCTCACTGCTCAAGAAAATATTGCTGCTTCAACTCAAGAAGCAAAGAAGTTAGAATTAATTGCCAACCAAGAATCATTTCTTCGTCATAGTATTCAATTAGAAATAGTTAAATCAGGTACGGAAATATTAATGGATTTGTTAACCTGGTTTGGTTTATTGGTGATAGTTATATTAGCTTCAGTTTTTCATTTAAAAATCGTTCCCCAAGATATCCAAGCTGGTGATTTAGTGCTGTTTTGGGCAAATTTAAACTTACTTTCTAAACCATTGGGAGATATCGTCAAAGTTTACAACAAAGCTAGAGAATCTTATCCAGCTTTAATGAGAATTTTACGCCCACAATTGTCATAAATAAGGAGGCAAAAATGAGAAACTATACAGCATTTGCTCATAGAATTATTGGGGTTATTGTTGGTGTTTTTATTATCATTATCGGTTTAACTGGTAGTGTTTTGGTATTTGACAAACAAGTAAATCCTATATTGCATCTTGCCACACATCAAGTTACACACCAAGGAGAAAAAATTTCTCTACAAACAGCAGCTTCTATTATTTATCAACAATATCCTGAAGCTAAATTAGAATGGATAACTATTCCTACCCAAGCAACTGAACCTTATCATTTATTAATCAAATCACAAGACAATGTAAAAACCGATATTTACTTAAATTCCTATAGTGGTGAAGTGTTAGGAATTTATTTAAAAGATAGTCCTTTTCTGAAAATTATTAATCAATTACATACTCATTTACTTGCGGGTAAAATTGGTTCTTTCTTGGTTGGTTTGTGTGGAGTTTTATTACTAATATTAAGTATAACTGGTGTCATGTTATGGAATGGTTGGAAAAAGTTTTCCGTTGGTTGGAAAATTCGTTGGCAAGCTAAAGCTAAAATTTTACAATATGATTTACATAAGGTTAGTGGTGTTGTAGCGGCAATATTTTTAGTTTTAATTGCTGCTAGTGGTAGCTTTATGGTTTTTCATAAACCTCTTGAAAATTTTAGTTATCTATTAACTGGAAATACCAAAATAGAAAAACCTATTTCCCAGATTTCGACTAATGTTATACCTTTAACTTTAGATAATTTTCTGCAAACAGCTTTAGATGTATTACCAGAAGGTAAACCAACAGTTTTATATCCTGCTAAAGATGAAAAATCAACAGTAAGAGTCAGGTTTAAGTTACCTAATGAAATTGCTCCAGAGGGTAAAAGTTTTGTTTATCTGAATCAGTATCAAGGTGATGTATTGCAAATAGAAAGATTTTTTGAAACTTCTAGCTTTGAACAAATAAAACCTTGGATGGATGCTTTACATACTGGAAGTTATGGAGGTTTAATAATGCTGGTTTTGTATATCCTAGTTGGTATTATATCCGCTGGTTTATCTATTACAGGTTTTGTGATTTGGTGGGGAAGAAGTAAGAACAAACCCAAGAAAAAACCTGCTTAATTCTGTAGGTTGGGTTGACGGAAGGAAACCCAACATTATTAATATTAATGTAAATTATCAAGATAAGGAGTATAAATAACAGTGCAAGCAAATTTTATTCGCCAAATTGCTCAAAAAAATCCGGCTGAATTTCAAATTGAGACTTCAGCTTTTATCCTATATCAGCGGTTTTTTAAATATATCTGGAAAGAAAAATTAAAACTAATATTAGCATCAAGCACAATTTTTATTCTCTCTTTTGTACAAGTAATTATTCCCCAAATTACTCGTTATATTATTGATGTTGTGATCCCAGAAAAAAGATTTGATTTATTACCTTGGTTGGGATTAGGTATTGCTAGTATTGCTTTATTAATTGGGGGTTTAAATTTTGCTCGTAGTTATCTAATGTCTTTAGTAGGACAACAAATTATCCATGATATCAGAAATGAATTATATCAACATTTACAAAGGCTGTCTTTGAGTTTTTTTGAAAATCAACGTACAGGTACTTTAATGACGCGAGTAATGCGTGATGTTGATGCTCTAGAAAAGTTAGTAACTACAGAAGTCGCCGAAATTGTGGCAGAAACAGTTACATTTTTTGTGATTGTTACTTATTTAATTTATGCAGATTGGCAATTAACGGTTTTAATTTTGATCACCTTACCTGTGATGGTTTATCTAACTCAGGTTTTCGGTAAAAGAATGCGGGGAGTTTATAGAGAAGTACAGGAACAAAATTCAGAAATTAATAATCACCTCCAGGAAACTTTATCTAATATTAAGTTAATCAAAGCTTGTGCTAATGAAGGTTATGAAATTGATCGGTTTTCTGATTTCAATCGTTTAAATATGGAGGTGAATCTTCGTGCTGTGCGGTTGACTTCTAGTTTTTCACCTGTGATTGATTTTATGAATCATCTTGGCCATATTACTATTCTTTCTTATGGTTCTTGGGAGGTGATGAAAGGAAGAATGACTATAGGTGATTTAACGGCTTTTCTAGCTTATTTAAATCATATTAATCAACCTGCAAAACGGTTTAGTAAGGTAATGCACGTCATTCAAAAAGGTGCTACTGCTTTGGAACGAGTTTTTCAAACTTTGGATACTGAACCGGAAGTGAAAGAAAAACCAAATGCTCTTGCTCTTCCCCCGATACAAGGTAATATTAATTGGGAAAATGTAGGATTTGCTTATACTTCTAGTCAAGCTGTAATTAGTAATTTTAGTTTAGATATAAAACCGGGAATGACTGTGGCTTTAGTCGGTTCTTCGGGTGCTGGTAAAAGCACTTTGGCAAATTTAGCGGCTCGATTTTATGATCCACAAGAAGGAAGAATTTTAATTGATGGTTATGATTTGCGGGATGTGAGTTTACAGTCTTTAAGAAGTCAAATGGGGATTGTTTCTCAGGAAACTTTATTGTTACATGGAACAGTAAAGGAAAATATTGCTTATGGTAAACCAGGTGTGAGTGATGCGGAAATAGAAACTGCGGCTAAAATTGCTCATGCTCATGAATTTATTATTAATTTACCCAAGAAATATGATACTTTAATTGGTGAAAAGGGTGTAAAGTTATCGGGAGGACAAAGACAACGTTTAGCTATTGCGAGAGCTTTGATTAAAAATCCCCAATTTTTGATTTTAGATGAGGCTACTTCTGCGCTTGATACGGAATCAGAGTATTTAATTCAACAGGGATTACAAGTATTATTAAAAAATCGTACTTGTTTGGTGATTGCCCATCGTCTTTCTACTATCCAAAATGCTGATTTAATTATGGTTTTAGAAAAGGGTAAGGTAATAGAAAAGGGTAGTCATGGTGAATTAATTACCCAGGGGGGAAGATATGCTTATTTACATACAATGCAGTTTCCTCAAAAGTCCAGTTTGGATTTACAAGAACAATTGGTTTAAAAATATTACAATCTTACATTTTTATCAACGGTAAAATAACTGTGAAAGTTGTTCCTACATCAATTTGACTCTCAAATTTAATTTCACCACCATGCGCTTCCACACATTTTTTCACAATTGCTAAACCCATACCTGTACCGGAAATACCGCTGACATTTTCACCACGATGAAAGGGAATAAATAGTTGATTTTGATCTTTTGTAGAAATACCAATTCCCCAATCTTGAATTTTGAAAGTGACGGTTTTTTCTTGTCTGGTTAATTCAAATTTGACTTTGCTATCAGGGTGGGAATATTTAATAGCATTAGTGAGGATATTTCCTAAAATATGCCGTAATAAATTTTCATCCCAAAGAGTTGAGCTAAAGTCACCAGAACTGGTAAATTCTATAGTCACTCGTTTCTCTAAAGCAGTTAAATGGGCTTCTTCTAATATTTGGTGACAAAAAGCTTCTAAATCTAAAGGATAAAGTTGACATTGTAATTTGCCAGAATCAGCTTTACCAATAAATGAAACTTCATCTAATAATTGCGCCATGTTTTTAATAGCGGAACGAATCATTTTTAGATGATTTAATTTTTTCTCTTGGGTTAATTTTTCATCGTTGTTTTGGAGCAATCCCGCAGCTAGGAGTATAGTGTTTAAAGGATTACGAATGTCATGGGAAAGCATAGAAACAAATTCAGTTTTAAACTGATATAGTTCCTGGGCTTTTTCCAGTTCAGCAGTTCTTTCTTCAACTGTGATTTCTAATGTTTGATTGACTGTGCGTAATTGTTCTAAAACTTGTTTTCTGGCGATCGCATACTGAACTGAACGCACTAAAACATCTGGATTTACTTGTCTTTTGACTAAATAATCTTGCGCTCCCTGTCTCACAGCTTCTATTGCTAATTCTTCATCATTGATATTAGTAAGAACAACAATAGGTGTGCTGGGTGCTTGACTCATTAGTAAGGGGAGGGATGATAATCCTTGACTATCAGGTAAGGTTAAATCTAACAAAATTACGTCATAGTTTTGTTGACTTAATTCATAAAAAGCATCTCGTAATCTTTGGACATGAACTAAACTAAACTCTTTAGATGGGGATTGCTTCAAAAACTCTTGTAACAACCTAGCTTCCGCCAAGTTGTCTTCAATTAACAAGATTTTTACCAAGCAAGTTGCAGTCATTATTTTCCAGGAGTTCAGGAGTTCAGGAGGTAGGGAGCAGTTTTTTAATTACGAATTATGAATTATCAATTTATTTTTACCCAGTCACCAGTCACCAATCACCAATCACCAATTACCAATCACCAATCACCAGTATTATTCTGTTGGTAAAGTGGCGGTAGCAAACCAAAATTCTTCGATACCTTTGACTATTTGAAATAATTGGGCGAGGTTGCGGGATTTGGTGATGTAACAGTTTACGTGCAAGTCGTAACTGTGGTAAATGTCATCTTCGTTTTTGGAAGTTGTTAACACTACCACAGGAATGCGTTTGAGTTTGGGATCAGATTTAATTTCTGCTAATACTTCTCGTCCATCTTTTCTGGGTAAATTTAAATCAAGAAGAATCAGATCGGGGCGTATGGCATTTGCATATTCACCTTCTTGACGCAGATAGGCCATTGCGTCTATTCCATCCCTAACTGTCACTACCTGATGAGGTAGTGAACTGGTTTTTAATGCTTCTTGGATGAGGCGAATGTCGGCTTTATTATCCTCAACTAAAAAGATTATTTTGTGTGTTTCTTCCGTTTCTACGCTCACGATCACGTCCTCCTGCTGGAATGGTAAAGTAGAAGGTTGCACCTTGTCCGAGTTGTGACTCTACCCAAATTCGCCCCCGATGGCATTCAATGATTTTTTTACAAATTGCTAAACCCATACCAGTACCGGGGTATTCATCCCTGGTGTGGAGACGTTGAAAGATGACAAAAATGCGATCGCTAAATTGCGGATCTATGCCTATTCCATTATCGCGTACTGAGAACAACCATTCATCTTCTAATCTTTCTGCACCTATATGAATTTTTGGTGGTTCGTTACTGCGGAATTTGATCGCATTACCGATCAAGTTCAAAAATAGTTGCATTATTTGTGTACCATCAGCCATGACTGTGGGTAAGGGGTCATGGGTAATAGTTGTGCCGGTTTCGGAAATGCGTTTGCGGAGGTTGCTTAACGCTCTTTCTAAGGCTGTTTCTACTTCTGTAACTTGAAATGCGATCGCTTGAGTATCAACTTTGGAATATGCTAATACATCATCAATCAAGGTTTGCATTAAGCTGACTCCCTCGACTGCAAAATTAATAAATTCTTTTGCATCTTCATCAAGGGCAGCTTCATAACGCATTTCTAATAATTGCACATAATTTGCTACTTGATTTAGTGGTTCTTGTAAATCATGGGAAGCAACATAGGCAAATTTTTTCAATTCCGCATTTGATCTTTCTAAATCATGGGCTAATTGTGCTAATTCATCCGCTTGACGTAATACAATATTTACTATTGCTTTCCGCAATTCTAAAGCTGCTTTGATTTCTACATATTGCCAAGGTAAGGATGTTAATTTAACTGTTTCTTTCCACAGTTCAAATGATTTCCGGGGACATAAATGTAAATTTCCCTGAGTTTGATTAACTTCAAAAGCTTGATTAGGATTTCCACCCCAATTAACAGTTTGAATCACCTCCGGTCTAAACCATAATACATAATTCCTTTGGGAAATAGGAATAGCTAATAAACCACTAGCGACATTTTTAAAACTAATCGCATCTGGGTAAATATTAGCCAAAGAATCCGTATAAAAGACTTCATCCTCTATATTATTCTTTAACCATTCTACTAAAAAATTCAGTTCTTCTTCTTTGGGAGTTTCCCCAATTAAAGTATAATTTCCTCCAAAACAAACTGCTGCTCCTGTGGCACTGGTTAAATCTAAAAGATTTGGTTGGTTTTTCACCAAACCATCAATAAAGTTATCTTCTTGGGACATATATTCAACTAAAAGTGATTGAATATAGGTCAAATTCATGCGATAATCGTAATCTTCTGTTTCTTCTCTAGCGGAAATTTCAGAAAATATCACTCTCCCTAAAAATTCGCAAGCTTTTCGCAATTCATAGGAAATATATTTAGGTGTGATATGATGACAAGCAATCAATCCCCAAAGTTTTTTATCTTTAATCAAAGAGATGGTTAAAGAAGAAGCAACTCCCATATTATGTAAATATTCTATATGGCAAGGTGCGGGACTTCTGAGAATAGAGTTAGTTAAATCAACTGGACGATTTGTAACAGGATTATCAACAGGAAAAATTCTTACAGGTTCTATATTAGCATCGGGAATTAACCTGATAGAATTATCAATAAATAATTTTCTCGCTGGTTTGGGAATGTCTGATTCTGGATAATGTAAACCCAGGTAAGATTCTAATTCATCTATTTTTTCTTCCGCAATAACTGAACCATGTCCATCATCATTGAATTTATATAGCATGACTCGATCAAATCCGGTGACTTTTCGCACTTCTTGAACAATGATTTGACAAAATTCTCTCAGATTTTTGGTGTTTTCTAACCGATTAATGGATGTTCTGGCTAAGTGGTAAAAGCTTAAAAAGGGAATATTTTCTTGGGAAATTGCAGGTTCTAATTCTAGAATTAAAAAACCTTCGGAATTACGGTGAAATACAGCATCAAATACTGTGTATTCATCACCTTTTCTCTTAATCCAAAGTTTGGTAGGATTGATAAAATCTAGATTCTGATCTAATAACCCAGATTTAATTCTCTCAAACTGGAATGGATCGATTAAATCTTCTAATTTTTTCTGCACCATATTTTCGGGAGAAATGCCGAAAACATTTAAGGTATTATTACTAACCTGTAATACGTTTAATTCTGGTTCTTCTAATACTAACAGAATACCATAAGGTTGAATTTGGCTAGAAAGATGAATTGGTGCTTCTTTCAAGCTGGTTATATTAATATCTGAAACATTTTGTAGTTGTAAGCTTTGTAGTTGTAAGCTGATATCCATCACGATTCCCCTCTATTATCTAGGTGCATCAAGAGCAGAGTTAGCGATAGATGTTTTCACTTGTCAGGTTTATTAACCTACCCAGATGTAACTCTCTTAGCACTTTTCAATGTTTTTAGGACTTACGCAAGATGTGACTGAAAACCTTATTCTTGCGTAGGGGTAATTCATGAATTACCCCTACTTTCGTTCCTTTTTGCATAAGTCCTGGTTTTTTTCAACTAACTTGCAGATGATTATGTAGCTAAGAAACTGAATGAGATGTTAAATTATACTAATTTGCTTTTTCTAGATTTGGTGATTACTTGGTTAATTTTTTGTATTCTCTATATCATTGCCTTGCTTTTTTGTAATTGGGTAGATTTACCCTAACTGCTTACAGTTTAACAGGTAGTTATTCTGAATACCGATAATAAATGTAAAACACAAGTGAGTAATTAAACGCTTTTTATGTAGATATATTAAGAAAAAATCAAATCTTGGATCTTAAATTCCAGATCCCTGACTTCTGAACATCAATCAGATTTAATGGAAATTATCAAAATAAGAAGTCGGGGATATTTATTGCCACTTTTACATCAAATCCAACTTCTAAACCACATCCGTAGGTGATAATCTTCCATAGAAAGAGGTAAACCTAAATAAATAGGTAGCCAAAAAACAAAAGCAACTATAATAGTAAAAGTGATTGTCAGTCCAAATATCCGCATTCCTCTATAATAACTGCGAAGACATTGATCAACAAACCAAGCAAGTGCAATAAATGTAAATACCACTGCACTCATATAATGGTAGATAAATACACAGCGATTTACTTTCACCCAAGGTAATAAATTAGCAGCATAATTGATAACAATATATAAACCAATCCAAGTATCAACGCCGAGATTTTTGGGAATAAATAATCGTTGTTGTTGTATTCCAGGTAAAATGATTTTTACAAATAACATGACTACTAAAAATATAATCACTGCCAAACCAAACCACCATAAAAAAGGATTACCCATTGCATGAACATCATAAACCACTTTCCCCGCACCAGGAGGTAAGGGTGGTCCAAATACAGGAAGGGGATCTTGAAAACTTTGAGTAATTTGATAATAATAAGCCATTGGGCGAGTCATTAATGGCCATTTATACCATGCAGCACAATAAGGATGTACACTAGAATCATTACCACCTAACTGAAGATGAAACTGTAAAATTTGTTGGTGAACTTCTATAAATCCATAACTTGTGTCTAGTTGGAGATGAGGAATCCAAATTAAACTGTACATTAATATAGGGATAATTCCGAGAAAAAATCCCATTTGTAAAATATTGATTTGCGTAATTTTTTGTAGTGGTATTTGTGGGGTATTTTCTTGATTTTTAATTTGATTATTATTGGCTGAAAAGGAGTTGCGTAAATAAGAAAATAAAGGTGATCGTGGTGAAGGTGAAAAAGATTGCAACCAACGAATTATCCAAGCTGCTATCCACATTCCATAAGCACCAGCAAGAAACCATAAACCGTTCCATTTTGTACCAATGGAAGCACCAAAACTAATTCCAGCTATGAATAAAGCAAACCAACGTTGTTGATTTTGTTTCTCCAAAGCTAATAATAAAAACCAGTGTCCGATTAATCCAAAAATCACTATATAGATATTACTTAAAGCATAGCGAGATTCTACCAAAAATAAACCATCCAAAGCTGTAAATAAACCTGCCAATAGAGCGAAACCACCACGATAGCTTAATTGATAAGTGAGGAAAATAACTATTAAGGGAATTAATGAACCTGTAAAAGCATTTGCCCACCGATAACTCCAAGGAGATAATAAAGAACCTGTTGCACCATTGACAGTATTTTGCCAAAAGGGAATATGATTACCAATCCAAATTCCTAAACCAATGATATATTGACTTAGTGGGGGATGGGCATTAAAAAAGGGAGTGTTGGTAAGATAATTATTACCAAACTGAGCAAAGTAAACTTCATCAAATACGAGGGTATTAAATCGGTCTAATCCCCAAAAACGTAAACTAAATGACAGGAGAAATATTACCGTCGTACATATCCGAAACCATTTTTTAGTCATTGCTAATTAAATGTGTAAATAGCTGTTAGGGTCAGTTTATTATGACCATAAGCTATGGTAATTCAATTAGGGCAATGATTCAACTATATTTGAATTATCTTTTTTATGTATAAACTTACTCAGATCCTGAACGGTTTTAAATTATCGTTGAGTTGGGAATTTCTGTAACTGGTGTTTTTCCCCAGGTTTCTATTTGGTTGAGTGTATGTTTGGTTAATGGATAAAATCTGACGCTATCTTCTGTCAGATTTACTTGTTTATGCAGTCGTTTTTTGAGTTCTTTATATTTATCTTGGTTAAGAATACATTCAAAAACTGAATATTGGACTCGTTGACCATATCCTTCCAAGATATCTGATACTTTTTTACGTCGTTTATCACAGGGAATATCATAGACAATAACGTAAAATAACATTAGCGAATTTGATAAGGTTTATACATTTGACTTGGTTGATAAACAAAATCTTTAAAGGCTTTAATTTGCTGGGTCATTAAATCCCAACGTGGTTGTTTTTCTTCTTGAGAGTTTTGGACTTCTTCTTCTAATCTTTGGAGGAAATATTTAATATATTTTTGTCTACCTGAATTATTTAAATAACAACCACTATCATGATATTCAAAATCGTTGTTAGCATCCATAATTTTAGTATTAACTAACCACAATACTAAGGAATCAATAATTGGTGTTCTAAATTCTTCAATTAAGTCAGAAGCTAAAGCTGCATGGCGTTCTGTTCCTTGATGTAAACAAGCATAATAGGGATCTAATCCTTGGAGTTCAATTAATGTTAATAGGTGATTCCAGAGAATTTGATAACCAAAACTCAGCATAGCATTAACTGGGTTGCCTGGAGGACGACGACTGCGGGCTAAAAATATAAAGTTAGGATTATTTAAACATTCACCAAATGCGGAAAAATATTGAGCAGCACCAGCACCTTCTAAGCCCATTAAACGTTCTATTGTTTCAGCTTCTCCGGCTTTTTCAATTAACACTTGTAAGCTTTTAATGCTAATATCGGCGGTGGTGGAAGGGTTGCGTCGTTGTTGACGTTGTAGGAATGTGCGACTGTTTTTTAATTTGGCTTGAATGATTTTTCTAGCTACTATGAGTTTATCAATTGTTGTGAGTTCTTGTTGATAACGAGATAAGCGCCGATATCCTCTTTCTATGGGCATTAATCGACCATAACAATATCCCATTCTTGATAAATAAGCAATGGGTATATCTCGCCAAAGACAGCTACGAATCGCCTGGGTTGTGATTTGCGATTTACCAAAGATTAATATTTGTTCTAGTAGTGGTAGTTGAATTTCGCCGTGAATTGTTTCTCCTTGTTTAACTATTAATGTTTCCGCTTTGAGGGAGATACAACAACCTTGGCGTGAGACGTAAAGTGTTCTCATGTTTTTTATTTTATGATTGATTTTTTGTCAACTTAGATTACCGCTTTGTAACATTAATTAATATTTTTTCGGCAAGAGTAAAAAAGGAGTCAGGGATCTTTTTTTACGCCTCATTTAGAAATCCATAATAGAAATTTAGTCTTGATTTTTTTGTGAAGAATTAATTATTATTGACTGTTGTGAGATGATTTCTGCTATCATTGTTTTAATTTGAGTTGGTTGCAAAAAACGAACAATTGTATCTCCTGCTGTGGCATTTATAAAACTAGCAAGTGTGACTAAAAGTGTGTTGATAATTACTGCTGCTAGTCCTAATGGTGCAATTAACAAAATTATGAGTGTAATTCCACCATTGAGTAAGGAAACTGCTAAGTTTCGTACTAAGGCCGCACGATGAGAAATATACATAATTTACTTGGGATTTGAGTTGATGCTGTTTTTTTTAAGTTAATCGGTATAGAAAGTTTATACAAGTGGTTTCATGCGAATGACGATTTTTTTTATTGGTGTTGATTTTTTTGCGGCCGGGTACGCTGAGGGGTGGAAATTCTGATTTTTTCGTTGCCCCTGCCGATGTGTTGCTGTGTAGGGGTTTTAGGGCTTCTGACTGTGTTGGTTTTACCTGAAAATGGTCTTGGTTTCATACCCCGTCGCAAATGGCATCTAGACATTAGTCGCTGTCTGGGTTTATACTATGAGGAGGTCGCTTCCTTTATAGGAAGTGGAATTAATGGAAACTGTAACATCCTAGTGAACTGTGCTGTGTTGTGATTTTTCCAGGTCGCTTCCTTTATAGGAAGTGGAATTAATGGAAACGAACAATTTTTCTCAGCCCTGGCTCTGCCTGTCCGCAGGGTCGCTTCCTTTATAGGAAGTGGAATTAATGGAAACTTAGTTGGGGAAAATTGCTAGAACACGCCGTTTCCATGGTCGCTTCCTTTATAGGAAGTGGAATTAATGGAAACTTGTTCTTGTCATAATGAATAACGAGAGCATCCTTTGGTGTCGCTTCCTTTATAGGAAGTGGAATTAATGGAAACCTGACAATACACAAGCTGTGTCTTGCCGTTGCTGAAGCCACGATAGTCGCTTCCTTTATAGGAAGTGGAATTAATGGAAACACTCCCCCGGTGGCGTTGGAGTTTCCCCCTGTGCCGGGTCGCTTCCTTTATAGGAAGTGGAATTAATGGAAACGGCAGGGAAAAGATTATCAATACTTCCCAATCTTTCGATGTCGCTTCCTTTATAGGAAGTGGAATTAATGGAAACATTACCTGAAAAGAAATCGGGGATATTCAATCAATGAATATTCAGATCCCCGACTTCTTCCAAAATCTTGCTATTTAACAGATAATTAATCGTAGAAGTCGGGGATCTAGTCCAAACTAATGAATGGAAAGATTCAGATCCCCGACTTCCTTGTGGAATTATCTGTTTTTTAGAAAATTGATAAAAGAAGTAGGGGATCTAGAGGGGGACTATCTATAAATATTGACCATATCCTCACCAATTTGCTTAATTTTATCCACTAATAATTGTGGCTTGACAACCTTTACACCTGCTTTAAAACCAAGAATCCAGCGTAATAATTCTATATCTTCTAAACACCATTGAGGTAATTTTATTTGAAAGCGATGGGGAAATTTATTATCTTCTGTTTTCTCTAAACAAAAAATAGCTTTTGGTAAATTTAATTTATTTCCGGTAACTGGTAAAGACATTTTCATCTGTTGTGCTGGAAAGCGTTTAGTTCCTTCAGCAACAAACCGAAACATGGCATCATTAAACCACAGTTCCACAATAACGCAAACTTGAGAACGTTGTTGTTTATTACCAGTAAGAAATTGCTGTTGATCTTGGGAACTATATCCTAAAAAAATTCCTCCACTAGCTGCTGATAATATTTGAAGTTGTTTTAAAGCTGTTTCCTGTTGTTGTCGAGAACGGGTTTGATTTTGGGGTTTACCAATAAATAATCTATCTAATCTTTCAAAGCGAAATAAGCTAGAATATTTACCTGATACACATTCATAACCCAAGTACCAAGCAGAGTTAGAAAAAACAATTTGTAGGGGAAATGCTAAAAAGAATCCTGCTTCATCCTGTGCAAATTTACCACCACCAGGAAAGCGATTTAATTCTAAAAGTTGTCCGTTAGCGATCGCTTCTTCAACTCTTGGTAAATTTCTCGCTAAAGATTCTGATGGTAAATATTCTGGGTCAATCATACTACGATTTGCGATCGCTCTTACAGGATACACTTCACTCACACCTAATTTACTTTTCTCCATGCGAGTAGCAAATTTTTCATAAATCTCTAAAGCTATGGGATCATTGAGACTTTGTGCTTGAGACTGGAGGACTTGAAACACTTGGGTTAATTCTAATTGTGATAAAATTGCAGTTCCCGCAAAATAACCATCGCGCATAGGAAAATTAGGTAAAATTTGATAGGGTTTCAGCACTTTCTCAATATCTTTACGGACAGAATCTAAAACATTACTATTAATTATCCCCTGTTCTTGCATTGCAAACACTAGGGTTTTTAAACTTCCCTGGCCAGAATTGACTAAAAATGGATGATGTAAAATGAATCTAATTGTTTGTAATAATCGCTGGAATGCTGGGAAATCAGAATAAGGGTGAGTAGAGAGGGAAATTACAGAAGTAATAGAACTAGCTCCAGGGAAGATGGAAGTATGGGAAGATGAGGAAATAGTATTGACACCAATAAAGGAATTTTTTTGTAACCAAAGTAAATCAGCAGTTATGGCTTTTTCATCTGCATAGATATTGCCAAACAATTGACTTATACAAGTTGTAATTTCTTCTAGGGAAGTTGTAAATTCAGGAACTTTACCCAAAAGAGAAGCTAACAAACTAGGGTGAGTTGCTTGTAAATTACCAATTCCTGGATAGCGAATAATTAAAGATAATAAATACATCAATCGCTCAAAATCCAGTAATTTACTATAAGCGTGAATAGTAATTTGACTATTGCGATTTGTGCGGTTGATGAGAGTCCGATCAAGTTGTTGAATATAAGTAGATATTTGTTGAAAATTGAACTTTGCAGACGTGATATCAACTTCTTTAATTATTGCAAATCCTTCCGCTGCAACTGGGGGAAAATCTTGCAGAGATTGGTACATTTTATCAATTTCTGCTTCTGGAACTTGACGAGTGCGTTGTTTATTCCAGTGTTTACAGGTTTGAATAGGTGTGTGTAAATACCAACCCATCCATAAGATAGGGGAAGCGATCGCTAAATTGAACTTTTGATCTAACTTTTGATCTAACTTTTGCAATAAATTCAGTCTCCATGCACGCTTGGCATTAGTAGCATCATAAATTACACAAATACCTTCAGTAATAGCGGTGACAATTTCAGAAATCACCTTTGCTTCTATTTCCGTCCACACACCTTGAATAGCTGCATCACCATAGAGTTGCTGACGAATAGCATCAGTCGAAATAACGCGATAATTCCCCAATTTAGCAAGATAAGCAGCAAAAGTTGACTTCCCGCTACCGGGGACACCGATCAAGAAATGACAGATGGGAGGGGTGGACATTTTTGTTCATACTTGTTTTGCATTTTCTCCCGTTCACTAGAGTAAAAGTCTAGTGTTTTCAAGCGAAGCACGAATTTTTTTACCTCATTTACCTGGTGAATTTCGTCATTCGCATGAGTAGCAGTTTACAATCGGTTTTTTACCTTTAAGATAAAAACACAACATAAATGCGTCAATCTTCACAGATTGCAAAAAACAGTCAAATTTGTTGATATATCTTCGCAAATGTGAAATTTACGTGCAAAAACTTAACGATTTATAACTAAACTTGTGGATTTTTTTGACTAAATCTTACAAAATATTTTTTTTGCACACAGTATAACTTTTAGCGTGTATGTTAAAAACTAAGCACAACAAGGAGATACAGAACCTATGAATATATATACTGCTATCACCTTCGCTCCCGTTCAAGGGTTTATTGAGAAATCCCGCAAGCTTCGTGACTTGTATGGTGGTTCTTTAATTCTGTCTTATTTGAGTCAAAAGTTAGTAGAAGAGTTTCATAAACCACCAACATTAGAGGTAATTTCTCCTGCAAGTCATAATTTACAAAAAGGAATGCCTAACCGAATTTTGATTAAAGGTTATGTTAGCCAAGACCAAGCTAAAGAAGTCTTGCTAAGAAACTGGAAAAATGTCTTGAAAGTCTGTAAAAAATGGATAGATACAGATAATTTATCTCAAGATAAATTTCCTGAATTTAAGTATGAATGGGATAGAGAATGGAGTTTATGGGGTTGTCACACTTGGGAGATATTTCAAGGATGTGGATGTACTATTAAAGATGCAATGGAGGATTTAGAAACTAAAAAATTATCCCGTGATTGGACTGCGGTAAATTGGATTGGTGAAAGTTCTAGTTTAACTGGTACTGATGGGATCGCTTTTCCTGGTATGGGTGCAGAAAGACGTAATCCTAAAGAGATAAAATATAGTGATGAAAAGAAGGAAATTGAAGCTTTTTATCAGAAATTAGCGGAAATAACAGAACAGAACTCAGAAATACCGGAAGGTAAATTTATTGCCTTGAATGAAAAATTGAGTATTCCTGAATTGGTCAAACGTCTGGTTACTTGGCCAGAAATAGCTGAAGAATTAGAAATACAAGAACTAGATAAAAGTTTTGCAGAAATTCAACGTAAACCAACAGAAACTATACGCGGACAATGGACAGGGTGGTTTATGGGAGATGGTGACAAAGTTGGAGAACATTTACAAGAATTAGCGCAGAAAGAAAATGGTGATAAAGAAATAAAAAAATTTAGTAAAGCAATGCGAAATTGGGGTAAACAATTTGATGACAGATTTAATTTAAAACAAAAATTAGGTAGAGTTGTTTACGCTGGTGGTGATGATTTTTTAGGAATTATTTATAGTGAAGATACTCAAAAACAGATTTCTCCATTTACAGCTTATGAATGGTTATTAACTTTAAATAATACATGGAAAAAACATGGTGAAAAAATTACTGTGAGTGTGGGTTTTGTTTGGGTTGCGGGTAGTGTTCCCCAGCGAGATGTTTTACAACATTGTCGAGAAGCGGAAAAGGAAGCAAAAAATTTAGGGAGGAATAGAGTTACTATTCGGGTGGTTTTTAATAGTGGTCAATATGTCCAGTGGACTTGTCCCTGGGATGATTTGGGGATTTTGATGAAATATCGAGATAGGGATGGTAAAACATTTTATGAGTGGGAATGTAAGGGAAGAAATAAAGATGATTTTCCTAACTGGAGTCATGTTTATAGTGATTTAGCAACATTAAAAGCTCGTCATAGTTTTGGTTTATCACCCAATAAACACCATACATATATCAATGAACTGAAGGTATTAGATAATCTTTCTGGGTTAATTGACTTTATAGAAATGTATTTTCCTGGTTGTAAAGATATTCTCAAAAACAAAGAAAAATATCTTGTATGTGGTAACAAAGATCCTAACAATGTTACTCGTAAAACAGAATCCGCACCATTAATGATTACGTGGATTGAAGATTTAATTAATATTGGCTGGCATTTATGCTCAAAACCGGAGTAACTTATGTTTGAATATTTAATCATTATAAAACCATTAGGATTGATGTATGGAAGCGCAGGAGCATTTCTGTCACCTGAAAATTTAGTAGGTCGTTCTGGTGCTAAATTCCCACCTGATGCTGCTGCTTTATCGGGATTATTCTTTAGTGCAAACTTTAAAAATAAAAGCATCAAAGAAGAATTGCAACAAAAACTATATACTGCTGGACCTTTTTGGGCAGATTCTAAAAAAGAACAAAATTTTTATGTTCCCATTCCTAAATCTAAAATCATTGGTGAAGATAACATCAATGAGTGGATTATCAATGAAGATGGAAAATGGGATATTAAGAATAAGCCTAAAGATAAATCAAGACCAAAAATGGAATCTTCTGTTTCTTGGCAAACTATAAAATCTTGGATTCAGAATTTTTCTTTACCAATAATTAAAAAAGCAAACTCAGCTAATCCACCTTGGGAATATGTCAGTTTTTTACACCCTCAAATGGATAATGAACAAAGGTGTTCACTACCTAAAGATGGATTATTTTTAGAAACTGCGGTAAGAGTACCAGATAATATAAGTTTGGTTTACTTATCTACCCATGAATTACCTAGCGGTTGGTATCGTTTTGGAGGTGAAAATCATGTTGTAGAAATTGAATCAGAAAAAATTAAAGATGAAACTAAAAAATTTTTACAAGAATCAATAGAAGATGCTTGTGCTTTCATAACACCTGCTGTTTGGGGTTCAAATCGTCTCTCCCATCGTTACCCAGAACATCCAAATTTTCCCAAACCAGCACACATCTTAACAGAAAAACCAATACCCTATCGTTACCGCTTATCTGGAAGACTTGGTAGAGGACGTTATGCTGTTCCTCCTGGAACTGTTTATGTTTTTGATCAACCTTTAGGTAAATCTTGGTGGGAATGGGATCAAAAATGGTTTCCCGATGAAGGTTATAGTCTCAAAAAAGTCGGGTGTGGTTTGTGTTTACCAATCAAAATTGAAAATCTATCTTTGCAAAAAGGAGCAGCATAATGTATAACAAAGCCTATGGTATTATTGAGACTTTAGCACCTGTTCATGTGGGTGCATCAGCAGGAGAAGAAGACGGAAATTTGAATCTTATTTTTCGTGATCAATTTACCCAAACTGGTGTTATTCCCGGTAGTTCAATTCGTGGTCGTCTTCGTGCTGATATGCGAATTTATAAAGATTTTTTAGCCAAACAAAAAGAAGCAGGAAAAATATTAGACATACCACCAAATATTGATGAAGAAATTTGGTATGGTCAAAAGTCAGAATCAGGAAGTGAGAATCTAAAAAATGAGGCTTTAATTAAATTAGAATATGCTTCAATTGTTTGGCTACCAGTATTTTGTCCTGGTCAACCTATTGTTTGGGTTAGTTGTCCAAGTCTTTTAAATAGATATAAAAGAATTACTGGTATTACAGCCGAACTTCCGAAAACATATACAGCTTCAGAACAGCTAACACCATTAGAGTCTAAATCTAAAGATAAAGAATTCAAAGGTAAAAAGTTTCTATTTTTCAATTTGGGATTTTTAACAATTGAACACACGAAGGACTTAAAAGACTGGTTTCCTTTAGATAAAAAGTATCCGGCTATAGTTGTTGATGATAATGATATGCCAATGATTCATGATATGGCTTTATATCGTCAAAGTCGGGTGGCTTTAGAAGAAAAAGTAAAAAAGGCTAAGAAAGGGGCATTTTTCAATGTTGAAGCATTACCAGAAGGTACGGTTTTAGCTTTTCCAATTGCTATCAAACCTAATGATAAAGATTGGAAACCTATTAATGGTACTACCAGTGGTGAAATTTATTTAGGAGGACTAGAATCTATAGGTTTTGGTCATTGTTATTTAACAGTTAAGGAGATATAAATATGGCTTGGCATTCTTACGAATTGGACAGAGAAGCGCAAAAACTTGTAATTAAATACAAAGATAAAGATGTGTTAAATGAATCACACAAAATGCGCGTTACTGTTGCCTATGGTTTGGAAAGATTTTGGGGTGAAAACTTACGTTTAATTGGCAAGCCTAAAGAAAAAGAAAAAGGTGAATATTGGCGCGATACTTGGTCAACTTTAGTAAGAGTGATGCACAATGCTGGAATTGAAGTACCTAATGAAAATATAGGTCGTGATAGAAATAATAATTTTATCACAGAAGACATTGAACGGATGAGCAAAAAACTATGGGATAAAGAAACTTTCCCGATAGAACATCAAAGAATTACCCTGGCAGTTTTAACACAGCTTTGCGATAGTTTAGTTTGGTGGACACAACGATATAAAAATCAACCTTCAGACAAAAATCAATCTTCAGGAGAACAATAATGAATAATGAAGATATACCAATGATGTTTCGCGCTCAAATTCATCCTAGATGTCAAGTTCATAGAGTTATTAAAGACAGAAATATCCAAGATGCAGATAAATGGGTTAATAATTGGAAACAGGTTTTTCCTAAAGATATACTTCCTACTGAAGAACTGCAAAAACCTATACAACCTCCTCCTGTGCAGAAAAATAGAAACTCTGGAACTGCACGTCCTAGTAATAATCTTGCGCTTGCACGTTCCCCAAAACCAAGTGTATCTAGTGCAAAAGTTGAGTTAAATATTCCACAGTTTGGTAATGGCGTAGAAACAAAGGAATATACAATAAGATGGAGACTTGTTACTAATAGTGGACAAGATGAGGGAGTAATTCGCCCTATTATTGGTGCAAAAGGTTTTCCTTATTATTCAGGTGCAAGTATGAAAGGTGCTTTCTTGCGTGCTTGCAAACAAATGTCTCTTTCAACAGAAGAAACTGAAAATTATTGTGGTGCAAAACTAGATGATGGTAGTTATAAACCTGGAATATTGCGCTTTCATGGTGCTTATCCAGTAGATATGAATTGGACAAAAAATTTAGTAGATATTATTCACTGTCAAGACGAGAAACAAGTAATTAAAGATAAAAAAACAAATGCTAATGCACAAATTTCATTACATCATGTAAAGTTAAATTTTGGTATTTCTAGCACTAAAAAACTTAATACTTCAGAATGGAAAAAGATTTGGGAAATATGGGAATTTGCACTTTCTAAAGGTCTGGGTTCAAGAGTTAGTGCCGGTTATGGACAATTTCAAAATATTGATAGCCACAGTCAATTAATACAAATTCATCTTCAGGGACAAGGTGCAACATCTAAATTAGTTGATGGAACTAAAGAATTTCGTCCTAATATGTTTAAAGCTGCCTTGCGTGGGCATACTCTTCGACTTTTAGGAGGATTAACTGATGTCAATACTGCAAAAGAACAAACTTGTAAAATTTGGGGTGGTTTTAACAATGATGACGAAGATAAGCAAACATTTGTAGGATTGCTAGGAATTGGTTTTGATTATCAACCATCTCATATTAGATTTGAGAAAGAAAAGCAATTTTATCAAATCAGTCAAGGTAAATTAAATATTTTGTGTATGCACGATAATTTACCTGAACAAGAGATTTCTAATTTACGTGAATTATCAACTAAGTTAGTTCAATTTACAATTTTATTTAGTGGCTTTGGTAAATCATGGCGGCGAATATGTCATAAAAAGTTTTACTCTAGTTATTTTGAAAATCCCCGTAAACAAGTAATTGGTTGTAATTGGGAATTTATCAATGATTCTCAATTGCTGTATTTACCAGTTAATCAACTTTCTGATATTGCAGTGTTTATTAATGATGTCCAAAATCTTATCAAAAAGAGGATACCAAACAATAAACAACGTAACCCAGGAATAGCAAGTTGGCGTGAATCTTGGTATTCTCCAAAAGTTGAAGTATGGGGACGGTTTGCTGAAAATGGCAAAAGTAAAGCTATACATTGGTTTCATGGTAATTATGATGGTACAAATTCCATTAAAAATCCTCATCCTTTAAGTGGTTCGATGGGTAATACAGGACGTATTTGGCACAGAATGTACCCAAGATATATCATTAATTCCAATAATCAAATAGTAAGAGGACAGGGTTATGTGGAGTTATTAACAATTTTTAGGAAAGAATCATCAGATGAGAAATTTTTGAATTTCTTAGCAGATACAGATAAGAGTGGTTTTGAAAAAATTTGGTAATCAGGAGATTTAATCATGGCAATTTGGATTCTTAGCACCGGTAATAGTGATGTGCAGTTAAAAACTGATGATAATTGGCAAGGTTTATTTGAAGATGTGATGGAAAAACCTCCTCTTGAGGTTTGTCATGATCGTAATAATAAGTTTATTAACTTAACTAAAGATGATTTAACAAGACTTTATCCAGTTCCAGCGCGAGTATTAGGGTTAGCTTATAAAGAGAAATGGCAGGAAAATTTTGATGATCTGGATTTTCCACTTCTTAATACTTTTTTGGATTTTTTTGAGAAGAATTATCTTCAGAATGAGCTAAATAAAATTATTGTTTTACTAACAGATCAATCTAGTATTTTTGCTATTAATGGTGAAAATTCATCTCCAGAATGTCCCTATTGGCAAGATACAATAGAACTTAAAACAATTTTTGAAATGTATTTTGAATCTAAAAAAATTGACAATACAAAAATTTTGTTCAAAACTTTAATACCAGAATCTAAGGAACAAGGTTTAGATCATTGGGAATATACTTTATCTGAAGTTGAAAGAAAAATTCATGAAGCTATTGTAGAAGTCAATTATAACTTTGAACAGAATGAAACGGTTTACATAAGTCATCAAGCTGGTACACCTGCAATATCTTCTGCATTACAGTTTGTCAGTTTAAGTAAGTTCAAGAAGGTGAAGTTTTTAGTTAGTAATCCATTATATGATTATGATATAAATACAGGGAATTTAAAATTAGAGTATAAACCACAGCCTATTGATAGTTCAAAATATGCAAGAGGTATTCAACTGCAAAAGGCTAAACAATTAATTGAAAGTGGTTTACCTGGTGCTGCTTTAAATATTTTGGATACCATTGATATTGATGAAACTGTGAAAGAAGAACTAATAGAATTGGTGAGATTTTTTAATATCGAAACTGAACTAGATAAAAGTAGAAAAATTGCTCCAGAGACGTTAATAAAAGATGCAATAAAACGAGTAGTAAATGCTTTAGAACTTGTGAGTTGTTACTTTCAAGAACAAAGCTATATTCAAGGTATAGCTTTATTAGCTGCTGCCCATGAAACTTTTCTCAAAGCAGCAATCATGAAAGAATTATCTAATCAATATTCTTACTTTAATTTATCTGTTAATGGAAATTCAAAGCGATTACAGGTAACAAGAGTCATTGAATGGACTAAATCAGGTTTAGGTTTTGCTAAAGATCCTAAAGATAAAAAGTATCGAGAGTTAGATAATCATTTGAAAAAATTGCTAGGCATAACACATATTGAAAATATTAAGTCTTATAAACTTGATATTTTAAAACAATTAGATTTTCCGACTAATGATCCTGACTTGTCTAAAAAGTTTAATAAAGATAGAGGTAAAGATGATAAATCTGATCATGGCAATTTTAGTGTAATTGGCAGTAATACAGGTATGCTGGCATGGCTAAAAAAATTATCATCAAACTCATCAAACTTTACATCTTGGGATCTAATGGAATTTATAGGTCAATATGATAGAGAATTTGAAGATGATAGACGTAATCAATTAATGCACAATTTAGTAGGTGCTAAACCAGCAGAAGTAATTAAATATTTATTAGGTAATCAACAAGATATCTCACCGTATACTGATGATAATGCAGGTGTATTTACGGCTTATCAAGAAAAAGTTAAAAAACCATTTTTAGAACAAATTCAGAAATTAGGATTACCTTACCAAGAAAGTGATTTGCGAAAAAAATTACAAGAAATAGCTAGTAAGCTACGTTGAATAACTGGAAATAATGCGTTCCTTCTTACACCTTTAGTAATAATCTCTTTGTCTCATGATCATGATATCGCCAGATTTTCGACTGCAATTAATAAATCAACTAATCAGGATCAACACTCAATTGATCAAAATCAACACCCAATTAATAAAACTCAACCAGCAAATAATCAACCTGAACCGTCAATTAATGAAGTTCATGCAGCTTATGTCCAAAATGTGAAATCACCATTTTTGAAGGCATTAAAATTATTTGCACTTTCCCCAGAACAACCTATAGAAAATCAATTGGAGGAGAAATTGCAACAATTAGCAAATTCAATTAACTAATCTACAAATGTAAGAATTCAGGAGTCAGGAGTCAGCAGTATATGACAGGTTTTTGTATTAGTTTTGATTTTTTGCGAAGGTCAGCCCAAGAAGGCTCAAATGCTGATTCTTTCGTTGTGAACTTCGCTCTGGCTCTGTGTAAGGGTTTCAGGCGTTTTGGTTGGTGGTTTTTGGCTGAAAATTGTCCTGTTTTCAGTGACCTTCGCAAACAGCCTCTAGACACTAGGCACAGCAAGGGTTTATACTAGAGGGGTCGCTTCCTTTATAGGAAGTGGAATTAATGGAAACCTCAGAAACTCTACAAACTTATCCCTGTTGTCAACTACGTCGCTTCCTTTATAGGAAGTGGAATTAATGGAAACTAGACCCGCCGCCGCTGGTTCCTGATGTCTTGTCAAGTCGCTTCCTTTATAGGAAGTGGAATTAATGGAAACAAAGTGGCTAATGCAGAAGCATTAGTCCAATTAATAGTGTCGCTTCCTTTATAGGAAGTGGAATTAATGGAAACATGCTTATATAGGCATCATCAGTCTCTAGATCGTACTTTCGTCGCTTCCTTTATAGGAAGTGGAATTAATGGAAACCTAGAAAGGAAAAGGTTAAGAGTAGGTGAGCGTAAGTCGCTTCCTTTATAGGAAGTGGAATTAATGGAAACTAATGGAATATCGGATTTGATAGCAGCAATAGCAAGTCGCTTCCTTTATAGGAAGTGGAATGAATAGAAACATGAAAAAATCGGGGATCTTAAACCTTAACTAGATCCCCGAATTTTATATTTAATTAGTTAATTAACAGCAAAATAATCCTCAAAAAACGGGGATAATTAAACAGAATCTTCACACTTTGCCACTGCTAACATAGTCTGTAAAACCGAATCAGGATTCAAACTAATAGTATCAACACCAACAATATTCAGATAACTTTCTTGCTGTCCCGCAAAACTCGCATCAGGTAAGTCTTCCGCAGTGGCGCTAGAACAGACTGCAACATCCGTATCTGCGTTGTATTCTTGACAAAGAATTTGGTATGCAGTGGCGATCGCACCTCGCAGATCCTTAGGAAAAGGCAAAATCACCAATACCATTAGGTGATCGGGGTGATTATAATACTCTAGTCAAGAAAAATGAACAAATATTAGAGATAATAACTGTACATAAAACAGCGGATAGATGCACCATGTCACAATTAGAAAAATTCTTGAAAATGGCAGAAGATGAACTAACCGAGTACAGCACTGATGCCAGAAAGATAGAAAAACTACGCAGGAAGATAAGTTTATCCTTATCATTAGTACAACAACGGCAAATGAAATCCGAATTATTAGCTACAATGCAATCTGGTAAAATTGCAGAAATAGTAGAGAAACAAAGACAAGCAGCAGCTTTGCCATTTTGGGGTATTGGCGGTTTGGGTTTATTATTGGGAATTTCTCTAAATCAACCTATCGGTTTATTAGCAGCCATACTGGGAACTTTAGCAGCTTTTAGAATCCAAAAATGGGGTTGGCAGTTACAAGCAAAACGTCTATTGTTACGCACCTTGGAAGATATAGAGGAACGTATTACTCAATCTAGTAAATAAGGTTACATGGGTTTGTGTATGAATGAAACTCAAAAATCAGATTTAGAAACCTTATCTATAGGGAAAAAACAGTAATCAGGAAAAGTGGCCACTAGTTTGTGGTATCCTTTGCTGGTTACATAGATTACTAAAATCACTAAATAAAATCTAGACAAGGTTTGCCTCCTTGCTAAACTAACAATTGTTACCCTGAGACATCGGTTATTACTAAAAGACCATTGATGGAGCTAACTATTATGACCAAGTATGATAAAATATTTCAGTCAAAAGAAATCTCAGAAGAATCACTAAGTCCAGAAGAAGCGGTAGCCGCTATAGGTGTAATTACCGGAATAATTGATTCTTCCATTGAAGACTTAGATGCAGAAAGTTTAGCCAGTATTCTCTGGGAATTTGAGGTTTTTGATGAATACTCAGCCGAGGAAATGCTAGAAATAGTTGATAGACTAGTAGCGATCGCCGAAAATGAAGGGCTAGGGGCATTATTCAACACCGCCAACACCAGCCTTGTAGATGAAATAGTATTAGATGCCTTTGCTGCTGGGGTAGTAATGCTTTTAGACGACGAAAACCTGACTATCCCTACACCAAAACAGCCTTATATTAAAAAATTACAACAAGCCTTAGAACTAGAAGATATAGAAGCAGAAGAAATTATCAAAGAAATCATAGCTGCAATAGAAGAAGCAGAATATCAAGAAGAATATGCCCAGACAGAACAGGAAACAGTATTATTAGACGAATTTGGACAAGAAATATATCAATCACCTTTGGGTAATTTTATTGTTCCCATACCAGTTACCCCAGAACAGGGAGGAAAAATTCAAAGTCAAGAAGGAATAGTTGGCTTTTCTGATGATGTCGGTACTTTACTGAGAATTGATTATTATCCTCTACCAAACGAACATTTAGCAACAATGGAATCTCAGGGACAGGAAACATATCTCCACTCTATTTTAATCGAAAAATATTTACCACAAGCCATTTTTGCCAATGTTGAAGGTGCAGAAATCAAATATACAGAATATCTGCAAGATACCTTAAAAGGTTATTATTATGTATTAGTTGATATGCCCAAAGGTTCAACAATTTCCAAACAAGAAAAGAACGGCAATGCCATCAGATTAGATGCCTATCGGGGTTTGTTAGCATTTATCAATGGTGAGTTTTTGTATATAGTTAGCAGTCAGCGGACATTTTTTAAAGGTGACATTCCGGGTTCTATTTTGGATGAAGCTGAGGATATTAAGCAAAATATTTTAGAGTTTATCGAGACAATGGAGTTTAGTTAGGGTTTGCTGAAAAAGTCTTGTCGTGATGACAGGTGACAGGTGCTACGCCACGGTGCTACGCCACGGTGACAGTTTCAAGAGTTGGATAGGAACGATTTTTCCTTTGAGTAGGAATTACAGCAGTTTCGAGGTAAATGAGGTACAAGGTTAACAGGCAGGATGCCTGTTCCACAAAGGTTTTATGATTTGAGTTTGTACCTCACTGGTATGAAATATGCTGTAAATGCAAGGTTTTTAAGTTTCCACCCCGTAAAAGCTTGCACTTTTTTTACCTGAAAACGGCTCAAACCCTTTACCTGTAATCTTTTCATGTTTATTCAGCAAACCCTAGTTAGTAGGTGAGAGGTTAATAAAATTTTAGATTTTAGATTTTGGATTGAAGGTTATCAATACAATCCAAAATCATCTATCCAAAACAATTAAAATTTAATCCGTCGATAAATTTCATTTATAGGAACTTCTACATTTAAACTGTGCAGAAAAATTGATTTATCAATCTGATCATAAGTTTGTAATTGCCAAAGATTATTATTGGGATTTTCCTGTTTATAATAATGATCAATATAAGGTTCTGTTTGACTTACCAGCAGATATTCACAAAAACTAGAAACTGAGCGATATTTTCTAAATTTATCGCCTCTATCATAACCTTCAGTGGAAGGTGAAAGCACCTCAATAATTAATGAAGGATTGAGAATTTCATCAGTGCGATTATTATTAAATATTGGTTCACCATTAATCACCATCACATCAGCATAAGTACCATGATTAAATTCAGGAATCCAAATTCTTAAATCACCATTATAAGTTTGAAAATCAGTATCTCTCAAAGCTACATTGAGCAACGTAGTAATATTTACACCAATACGGCTATGAACTTCTGAACCTCCAGGCATAACAATAATTTCTCCGTTAGAATATTCATGTCTTTCTGTAGCTGTTTCCTCCATTGCGCGATATTCATCTGAAGTGAAGTTTGTTTTTTTTACCTCTGTTGTGGGGTTTGGTGGATAGGTGGAAGCAATAACCATGATTACATTTCCTATTTATAATATTCAGCAACATACCATAGTTAAATTTGGGTATATAAATATTTTATCCTGTTAATGATTCAAGTTGCAACAACCATGAATTAAAGTGAGGACACTTATTCCTAATTGTTTCCAAACCTATTAATTCAGCCAATTGTGAACCATCAGCAACTTTTCCTTTTTCATAAGCAGGAAACTGGGAAATAATGCGTTTACTAGGTGCTGTTTCTATTCCATCATTTATAAATTCAGGAGTTTCATAAATATTAGCCATATTCTGGAGAATTTTAACTTTGTCTAAGCAGTCATTATAAATAAACTCAAAACAACTTGGTTCAGAAAACAGATAAGCTTCGTATTCATGTAATTGAATGTAAGGTATGAATCGCGGATCATCAATATCATCAGCAAAATTTTTCTCTAAAAATTCTACTCTTTGTAAAGGATGTTGACGTAATTTTTCAGACTGATTTAATCCTGGAAAATCAGGAGCGATCGCATACAAATCAATCATCGTTGTAAAGAAAACATTATCTCCTTTCTCTTGTTTGAGAAAACGTAAAATATCATCCTTCATTGGTTCGTATTTTCGACCACCTCCACGATGAACTTTACCTTTTCTTCTAGCATGAGCTATCAATATAATTTTCTCTAAAAAAACATTATATTTAGCCAAATGTGGTTTAAGGATATTATCAGCAAATGTCTGTTCAGTTTGTCCTTCAGCAAATAAATAAAGTCTGATCATTAGTGGGGACCTCCACCAATGATATTTTTCTCCCAAATTTCTCCTAAACTATATTCTTCTAACCAAACTTCTAACTCTTCTGCATTTAACCTTTTAAATATGGATTCTTTATCTACTCTATCTACAGTAATTACATCTTCAGGATTAAAATTATCTAGAAAAGCAGTAGATTGGGTACTAATTAAAATTTGTGTATGATAGGAAGCCTTACCAAAAATCGCCGCTATAATATTTAAAGCATAAGGATGTAAACCCAATTCCGGCTCATCAACAATAATTAATGCTGGAAGTTCTTCTTCTGGTTGCAAAAGCAAAGTAATTAAACAAATAGCACGCAATGTACCATCAGAAAATTGATGTGATCCAAAAACTTGATCTGATCCTTTTTCTCGCCAATTCAGAATAACATTATTACCTCTAGGTTCAAGCACAAAATCATCAAAAAATGGAGCAATTAAACGAATGGTTTTAATAATACGCTGATAGACTAAATTATTATCTTCACGAAATCTCAAAAGTAATGCAGCTAAATTTCCGGCATCAGACATTAATAACCTATTATCACCAACATAACAAGATTGACGAACTGCTGCGGTAGAAGATGTGTCATGGAAATGGTAAACACGACATTGGTTGAGAAAAAATTGCAAAATTTGAGCCGTTTCCCTACCTGCTTTCGCTGCATCAATCATTTTTGTTTCCTGATGTCCTGAACCGAAAGAGCTAGTGCTTGAAGGAATGTGTTTAGTTTCTGAAAATTTCCAGGTAAACCCCTCATCAGCAAAAATCAAAGTATCCCCAGCAGCATGAAATAGACGCATGGAATATACAAGGAGGTCTGTTTTTACATCAAACTCTAATTGTGCTTCTATTTGCGGTGTTATTTTCAGTCCAAAATATAAAAGAGAATGAGCATAACCAGATACAGCAATATATTGCTGCAATCTATCATTCATCATCTCATTCAACATCTTAAAAAACGAAATGAGATTACTTTTACCTGCTCCGTTAGCTCCAATTAAAATATTTAAAGGACGCAATTCAAGATCCATATTTTTAATAGACTTGAATCCATTAATTTTTAGTCTTTGCAACATAGTCAATCATTAGTATTTATAAAAGTGATGATACAAAAGTTTTGAGTTGATTTTAGCAAATAACCATAATCACAGCTACTTAATAATCATACAAAAAAAGATGATCATTCAAAAGAGAAAATAAACTTTTACAAAAACCTAAGTTTTATTACTTTCTTCCTTTGCGTCTTTGCGCCTTTGCGTGAGGTTAAAAAATCTACCACAATTATATGAAAATCTCTGTAATAACCCAACCTAAGTAGGTAGGTGTTAAAAATTGTCGTTATGGCAAGGCAGGAGGCAGGAGGTTTTTGGCAACTTTACATTGTGTTACACACCTTGGTTTTTTCGTGCCGACTTACTTAAATAAAATTAGCTGCATTCTAAGTCAAAATCGCTCCACCCATTAACCGCGCATACCTATACTGCAACTCTTCCTTCATCAACGGCCAACGCGCTAAACTCGCATCCATATCAATCACTTTCTCTGCTGCTTGACGCGCTAACAGCAACACATCCTCATCTTCCAGCAAACTAGCCAAAGTAAAATCCGCTACCCCAGATTGTCTAGTCCCCATCACTTCCCCAGGACCACGAAACCTCATATCCATTTCCGAAATAAAAAACCCATCCTGAGACTGTACCAGCACCATCAACCGTTGTTGTGCATCAGGACTTCTGGAACTACTCATCAATAAACAATAGGACTGCGCTGCACCCCGTCCCACACGACCCCGTAATTGGTGTAACTGAGATAACCCAAACCTCTCCGCGTGTTCAATTAACATCACCGTAGCATTAGGAACATCCACACCCACCTCTACCACCGTCGTAGAAACTAAAATCTGGGTTTCATTATCCCGGAATTTAGTAATAGCTTCATCCTTTTCTGCTGAAGTCATTCTTCCATGCAATAACCCCACTTGAAACTCAGGAAAAACGCTTTCTTGTAATTTTTGATGTTCATCTATTGCTGAACGCAAATCTAATTTTTCTGACTCTTCCACCAAAGGCAAAACTACATAAATCTGCCTACCTTGGGCAATTTCTCGCCGCATTAAATCATAAGCTTGGGGTCTTTGTTGACCAGTTAACAAAGATGTTTTAATTGCTTGTCTTCCTGGTGGTAATTCATCAATTTGACTCACATCTAAATCACCATGAACTGTTAAAGCTAATGTTCTCGGAATAGGAGTTGCAGTCATGGTTAAAACGTGGGGTTGTTCACCTTTTTGTTGTAATTTCGCTCGTTGTTCCACCCCAAACCGATGCTGTTCATCAATCACAACTAAACCCAATCTTTGAAAATTTACCTTATCTTGAATTAACGCATGAGTTCCCACTAAAAGAGGTAATTCACCTGTTTCTAATTGCGAATGAATTTCTCTCCTTTTGGCTGTTTTTGTTGAACCTGTTAATAATTCAACTGGCAAATGTAACAGGTTAAACCAACTAACTAACTTTCTATAATGTTGTTCTGCTAATACTTCCGTGGGAGCCATCAAAGCTGCTTGATAACCCGATTGAATTGCTGCTAAAATCGCAACTACAGCTACTACAGTTTTACCCGAACCTACATCACCCTGTACTAACCGATTCATGGGTGTAGGTTTTTGTAAATCATTGAGAATATCGTTAATAACTCTTTGTTGAGCGTTAGTAAATTTAAAAGGTAAAATCTCGTTAAATTGTTCTAATAATTGACCTTTTGGTGCTAAAACCGCGCTAGTTTGAATTGCCTTAGCTTTTTTCTGACGTTGCAATAAACCTATTTGTAAATAGAAAAATTCATCAAATACTAAACGCCGACGGGCATACTTTAAAGTATCACTATCTTTAGGAAAATGAATATTAGGAATTGCGTCTTTTAATTCCATTAATTCATATTTTTTTCTTAAACCAACTGGTAAAGGATCTTTTAAATTTACCGCCGCAGGTAAAGCAGCCATTACCGCTTGTCTCACGGTATTTGCAACAACTCCTTCAGTTAAACCATAAATCGGTACAACCCGCCCAATAGTAAAAGATTCTATCGCATCACCAGGATTTGCTAATACTTCTATTTCGGGATTATCTAAGGTTAAACCATATTTACTGGCTTTCACTAAACCACAAGCAGCCACCACACTACCCACAGCATAACGTCGTTTTAAACTTTCTTGCCAACCACGACTACTAAATCTAGCACCGGCATAAAATCTACTAACTTTTATTTGTCCACTTTTATCTTTTAATAATAGTTCTAAAATTGATAACTTTTGATTTTTAGGACTGGTAAAACAATTACAACGCTTAACTTCGGCGATGATGGTTACTGTTTCACCTCCTTGTAATTCTTGAATGTTAACTTGACGAGCATAATCAATATAATCACGAGGATAATAAAACAGTAAATCTCTCACTGTTGATAAATCTAAACGAGATAAATTTTCTGCTCTCTTGATGCCAATTTCTGGTAAATCGCTGAGTTTTTGCTCAATTTTTGGCGCTAGTCTCCGACTGGTTTCAGTCACAATAGGAGTTGTTTTAACTGTTTTTGTTGAATAATTTTTTTCCTGGGTTTTAATTTCCTGAGTTTTAATTTCTTGTTTTTTTATGTCTTGATGTTGCTGTTCACCCGATTCTAATTGTTGTTGTAATTGATAAAGATAGGTTTTAACTTCAGCAACTAACTGCTGTCTAATTTCTACTGCTAAATCTGGATATTCAGCAAATTGAAAGGCGATATGATGCCAGCGCGATCGCTCTTTTGCTGGTAAACTTTGAGGAAACTTCCCAAAGGTTAAACTGAGAAATTCACTGAAGCGATATTGTCTACCCATCAAATCTACAAACCCATTTTCAGCCTCTACCGCCAAGGCTTTATGTAATCTTATCCAATCGGGAATTTCGTTAGTCATTAGTTGTTAGTTGTTAGTCATTAGTCATGAATCATTAGTTAATTCTACCCAATCACCAGTCACCAGTCACCAATCACCAATCACCTGTCACCAGTCACCTTAAACTAATCCTCAAACCAACTCGCACGCCAAGCCGCTTCCGCTTCCGCAATTTTCAATTCTCTGTGTTTCTTTTGATATTCTTTTCCTAATTTATTCAGTTGCAGTAAAATATTACGAATTTGTTTGCGTGCTGACAAGAGTGTGTTATCAGCAAATTCAATGTCTCCTAGTCGCAAGTTCAGGGTCATCAGTTGTGTCAAGCTAGAATCTTCTGATTCATCGTCACTACTGATTTCAATTACTAAGTTTAATAGATTAGGCGGACCCGGTATCACTTCCCCTGAAGCTTCTGAAACTGCGGCCGCTGCTGCTGCTAAAATCGGTTCTGGTAATTTTTTCGGTAAAATTCCCGCTTTTTGAATTAAAGAATTAGCATCCTGGGAAACTTTTCTCAGAGTATTCTGAATTCCTTCCTCTAAATCTTGATGCCATTGTGCCACTTCTATGGGGTTGGAAGGATCTAAATATTTTTGCTTTTGAATTTTCGATTGAGGATCGTTTTCACTTTCTTCAGTTTCGTCAATTTCTTCAAATTCCTCCGTTTCTTCAGTTTCCTCCGTTTCTTCAAATTCCTCCGTTTCTTCAGTTTCTTCCGTATCTCCACCTTGAAGATAAACAAGCAATTGTTGTGCGCCTTTTTGTCCTAATTTACGAATACCTTGTTGCAATTGTTGTCGCTGATTCAGTGACAATTTGAGAAATTTATCAGGATATCCTTGAGTACAAAGGTGATAAACTGCCAAAATTAACTGTTTTTGTAAAGCTTCACCCAGGATAGTTAAATAATTGACATAATTGCTGTGGAGTTCTGTGGCGATCGCTCTAATCGCCTGTTTTATGGCTGTGATATCCTGTTCTATGCGCTCAATTGATCTGGCCATATTTTCCTTTTTTTCTCCACCTGAATTTTATTTTGATACAAATTTACAATTTGCAGTGAAAATAATCATCCAGAACATCTGGAGTTTGGACTATAGTGCGGCTCGTAGTTAGCCCATTAAGGCGTAAACTTGATATATTTAGAAATATAGCCGTAGACAAAGTAGTTAGGACATCAATTAATCATGAAACTCTTACTACAAAAGTGTTTTAATCCTGACTCCTGACTCCTGCTATATTTGACTATATTTTTCGTAACTACGGCTGCCAATAAAATACAGGTCAGCAAAATTTGCCAGACCTGTGATTTTACAAATATCAGTTATCAGTTATCAGTGTCATCAACGTTCATTTTACCATAAACTGTCTGACCTGTCTACTGTGTACTGATTTAATCATTAGTCAAAAATCTTTAGTCCAGCAGCTTCAGTTAATAACATACTATTAATAACTAACTACTGACTACTGACTCATAACTAAATTACTTAGCGCCATTACTTAGCGCCCATTTGAGCAGCTACTTCTTCAGCAAAGTTAGTTTCTTGTTTTTCAATGCCTTCACCCAGTACATATCGCACAAAGCCATGCACTTTAATGTCTTCATCGACTTTAGACTGAACTTGCTTCACTAAGTCTGCTACAGAAATGCTTTGATCGCGGATATAAGGTTGATCCAACAAAGTTAATTCTTTTAGGCGTTTTTCAATCCGTCCTTGAACAATCTTTTCTCTGATGTTCTCTGGTTTATTCGCCAAGTCTTCCTTACCCATTTCAATGTCCTTTTCTTTTTGGACAGTTTCGGCAGGAATTTGGTCTACACTAACATACTCAACATTGGGGCAAGCGGCAACTTGCATTGCTGTATTTTTGGCCAAGATTTTAAACTCTTCGTTACCAGCAGCAGCGGCTGTATTGGCGTTTATTTGCACTAACACGCCTACTCTACCACCAGTGTGAATGTAGCTGTCTACTACTCCTGGTGTGTCACCAAGAGAGAAGTTTACAAAGCGTCGCACCTGGATATTTTCACCCAAGGTAGCAATACTTTCTTTGATAAATTCATCTACAGTCACATCTGCCTTTTCAATATAGGGTTGAGCTAACAAAGACTCAACACTATCAGCAGTTGCAGCTTGTTGTGCCAGATTCTTAACTAAAGATTTAAAAGCGTCGTTACGGGCAACGAAATCAGTTTGACAGTTTACTTCTATCAGTACACCCACCTTACCATCAGGCTGAATGTAGGTTTCTACTAAACCTTCTGCTGCCACGCGATCGCTCTTTTTGCCCGCTGAAGCAATACCTTTTTTTCTCAGCCAGTTGATGGCTTCCTCTATATTTCCTTCAGTTTCTTTTAGCGCCTTTTTGCAGTCCATCATGCCGGCACCAGTTTTTTGGCGTAGCTCTTGGACGAGTTTTGCAGATATTTCCGCCATGTTGCCTCAATTCCTATCCTAACTTGACCTAGAGTTATAATCGCTAACGGGTGTTGAGTATTTCTATCTTACTCAGGGCTGGTAAAGAAAAGCGATGAAGTTGTATATCCTCGTCTTCCAGAGTCAGAAAACAAAATTCAGAATACATTCAAATACTCTGTATTCTAACTCCTGACTCCTGTACGGGCGAAGCATTCGGGCGACCAATTATAAATTTTTGTCCAAGGCTATTTTCCGAATGCTTCGCCCCTACTTATTCTTCGTCGTCATCGCTCATCATTGAGTCAGTGTACTCACTTTCATCGTAGTCGTACTCTTCCTCAGCGCCTTCGTAATCTTCGTAATCTTCTTCTACTTCCAGCTGACCATGACGGCCTTCATAAATAGCATCTGCTAATTTACCAACAATCAGTTTAATCGATCTGATTGCGTCATCATTGGCTGGGATGGGAATATCTACCACATCTGGGTCACAGTTTGTATCTAACATAGACACAATGGGAATACCCAGTTTTTGGCATTCTTGAACAGCGTTATATTCCCGACGTTGGTCAACAATTACCACAATGTCAGGCACTTTCCGCATATTTTTAATGCCGCCCAAGTATTTTTGTAGCTTCGCCATTTCCCGACGCAGCATTGACGCTTCTTTTTTGGGCAATAAGTCTAATGCGCCGTTTTCTTCCCGACGTTCTAAATCTTTTAGACGTTCTGCTCTAGTTTTAATGGTAGCCCAGTTGGTGAGCATTCCACCCAACCAACGCTGGTTAATGTAGTGAGAACCACAACGGTTAGCTTCTTGTGCAATAATTCCTGCTGCTTGGCGCTTTGTACCCACAAACAAGAATTTTTTACCTTGTTCTGCTTGTGTCCGCATATAGTTGTAGGCGTTATCCATCAACTGCGCTGTTTGCACCAAGTCAATGATATGTACACCATTGCGGGAAGTGTAGATGTACGGAGACATCTTCGGGTTCCAACGTCGGGTTTGATGCCCAAAGTGAACGCCTGACTCCATCATCTGAGCCAAAGAAACAACTGGCATATTTTCTTACTCCTATTCGGGTTAAACCTCCATCCTGGCGTATTTCCACAGCGGAAACACCCGAATCCCCGGATGTGCGGAATTTAGACAACTATACTAGGGTAGCACAATTGTGGCAATTTTGCAGCAATATTTGGAAATATCAGTCAGGAGTCAGGAGATCAAGAAGTTAGGAGTCAGGGGATCAAGAAGTTAGGAGTCAGGAGATCAAGGAGTCAGGAGATCAGGAGTCAGAATTTTTAAGAAATTGGTTAATGATCAAATACCTGTTTTTAGCACAAGTCTGAACAAGCTGACTAATAACAACAAAAATCAGCAAATACAATTAGGTGAAGAAAATTCAAACAATAAAATTCAAAAATCTTCATACAATGTCAATATTGTTTTATTTAAAAATAGTGACTTTGAATTAGAATAAAAAATGTCAATCATCTTAAATCAAAGGTAAAAATACATGAGCATAATTAAACCACCCACAGCAATTGATTTTGATCCTGCCATTGTCGCAAAAGATAAAGATGAACAACTGCAGGTATCAAGGCGAGAATCTGATATTTTGACTATTATTACTTTATATGAGCCTGATCAAAGAGAATGGATTAATTATTGCCAAAGGAGGTTATAATGTTGAGTTGTCATATTTGTGGTTCAGAAAATTTTACTGAAGAGTTAGTGAATGAAACTTTTGAAATTAACGGTAGAATAATTTTAGTTGAGGGTATTCCAGCTAAAGTTTGTTCTCGTTGTGGGGAAATAACTTTTAGTAGTGAGACTGCTAGTAGTGAGACTGCGGAAAATATTCGTTTAATGCTTAATAGTAATCAAAAGTCCCAAAGAAAGATTGAGATTGATGTTTTTGCTTTTTCTGGTTAAAACAACAATAATAAATGTCAGAATGTAGGGGTTTAGCAATGCTAAACCCTGACAACACGAAGATTGATAGGAAATTAGTTTTAATAAATAATTTAATGTAATAGAATATAAGATAATTTACCGATTTATGAAAATCATAAGTTATGAATACAACTAAGTAAAAAATATGAAAGCCTTAGAAGTTACAGGTAAAATTCAACAAGGAAAATTAACCTTAGATTATCCTTTAGGAATTGATGATTTTCAAGAAGTCAAGGTAATTATTCTCTTACCAGAAGCAAGTGATCATGATCCTGATGATACTTCCATTGGGGAAATAGAAGAAAGTTTAAAAAAAGCTTTTCAGGAAGTTAAAGCAGGAGAAACTAGACCTATTTCTGAGTTATGGGAGAGAATTGAAAGTGAATGATATAAATAATATATCAGTGCGATTTTCTCCTGAATTTGAAAAACAACTGTATAAACTATCAAAACGTTATCGAAAAATTCGTGATGATATTGAACCCGTTATTTTACAGTTGCAGCAAGGAGAAATTATTGGCGATCGCCTTGCGGGTTTACCAGAAGAATATCAAGTTTATAAGGTAAGGGTGAAAAATAGCAATATTCAAAAAGGGAAAAGTGCTGGATATCGGCTAATTTATTATTTACAAACTGCTGACAGTATTATTTTGTTAACAGTTTATTCTAAGTCTGATCAAGAGGATATTGCTGTTGTTAGAGTTCGATAAATTATAGAACAGGTTATGGAATAATTATTATATTCAAGTATTAAAAATGTTGGGTTTTGTTACCTCAACCCAACCTTGACTTAACCTGGGAGAGATTAACCAATATTGAAAAACAAACACTATTAAAAATTAGCCAAAATGCTCAACCACTATCCAGAGAAGAAATCAAAAAACTATTATCTCTCTCATCCCTAGAAATAATTAACAGTATCCAATCATTAACACGAAGATATTTATTAACCAAATCAGAAAACGACGAAAAATTATTTCATATTTCCTCAGTATTGAGATGGAATTACCATACCATCAGAAAATGAATATCCTCTAACTTCTCCCTTCTCAGTAGAGCAGATTTTAGATGAGGATTTCTACCCCTAAGAGAAAAATATCACAATTCTTCTATTATATCCCTTCTTCTCTTCTCTGCGTCTCTGCGTCTCTGCGTGAGAAAATCACTTACTCATCATCTCACCATAAGCCTGATAAACCCCCTTTACATTATACCAATTCAAGAAAATCCGCGCAATTTCCAAAGCTAACTGCGGCTTACCCAAATTAATCAACCATTGCAATAAAGGGGCGCTAGTTTTTTCATTAAACAAACCATTTAAAGAAAGAATACCCCACAATAAACGATGAAACAAAGTCATTTGAATCATCATTTTCACTTCCCAAGTCGGATGTTTTTGATAAAACAAAACTCCCATCCTACCCCGTTGAATTTCCTTATCAATTAAATTATCAATTTGTTGTAAACTAAAGGGTGGATGCCAATGATAACCCACAGCTTCAGGACATTTAATTAATTGCAAACCCAAATTTTTTAACCTTATACCTAATTCTAAATCTTCCCATCCATAAAGTTGAAAACCAGTATCAAATAAACCAGCTTTTTCTAACCAATGTTTAGGAATAGCCACATTACCCGTAGCAAAAAAAGCCGCAGAAAAATCTGTGATTTTATAAGGTTCAGAAGTGGGATTTTCAAAATTACAAGTATTAATTACCGCACCATAGGTAAAAAAAGCGTCGTTTCCTAATTTTTCCTTTCCTTGCAGCAAAGCATCTGCATGAGCTTGCAAGAAATTAGATAAAACTACCAAATCACTATCAATAAAAATAATCGTATCACCCGCAGCTTTTTCTACCCCTAAATTTCGCGCCGCCGCAGGACCAGCATGATCTTGTTCAAAACACCTTACATGAGGAAACTGATCTTGATGTTCCGCTAACCAGTCTAAAGTTTCATCTGTAGAACCATCATCCACTAAAATAATCTCATACCCTTCTATAAGGGCTGTATCATTTAAGTTTTGCAATTCTAAAGCGCGGAGGCACTTCTGCAAAATTGGCAACCGATTATAAGTTGGTATAACAACACTAAAAAACACTGTTTCACCTACATCACTAAACAACTCAAAATTAAATGTTAAATATAATGTTAAATAGATTTTTGCCCATATCTAGATATCTAGCATAGGACAAAGCTGGAATTTTGAGCTTGGCATATTACACGAGAATTAGAGAAATATGTGATACTTTACAGGGTTATTACAGAAAAATTACCCAAAAACCAACATTGTGGATGTTCAAAATAGCATAAATCCTAAATTCAGGAGGTTTTACAATTTATGCTAACTCAATTAGTATATAAAATGAATTTGGATATAAAACAAATACTAAGGCTTAGTTTAGCACCTAAAAAACTAACGCTGAATTTACACAAGTTTTTGTTCCTAGTTCCTTCTGGCAAAAAACAATAAATATACTAGAAACAATTTATACTCCTGTCGGAAGCTACGCACCAGATTTTGAGTTGCCAGGAATTGATGGCAGTGTACACCATCTCAGCCGTTATCTAGATAATTTACGCTCAGTATGTGTAATTTGTATGTCTAACCACTGTCCTTATGTAGAAAAGTATATAGACAGACTGAAAAAAATTCAAACGGAATTTTCACCTAGCAGCTTTACACTCATTGGACTAAATGGTAATGATGTGAATCCTGGGGAAGATATAAACCCTAGCTCAAACTTTGAAGATATGAAAGTTTTTGCCCAGCGCCATGAATTAAATTTTCCCTACCTATGGGACACAACACAAGATGTAACTTGTAGCTTGGGCGCTGTTAGCACACCTACGGCTTTTTTGATTGATAATGAAGGGATTGTGCGCTATAAAGGACAAATAGACGATCACCATCAAGATCCATCAGCGAATGGGGAAGATTATTTAAGAAATGCGATCGCCTCTTTATTTCAAGGTCAAGAAATCCAGCCAGCACAAACCCCACAGGTGGGAACGCCATTAGTATGGCGAAAATAAACTAGAACTAGACACAGATTACCACTGTACTGTTATCTTAAATTTGAGGCAATTGCAACTTATTTGATAAAACGTAACTTCATGGGAACGAATTACCGACGGGTTTTACTTAAACTGAGCGGTGAAGCCTTGATGGGCAACATGGGCTATGGCATTGATCCAGAAGTAGTCAAGGGAATAGCCGAAGAGTTGGCAGAGGTGGTAGCCACTGGCGTTCAAGTCGCTATCGTAGTTGGCGGTGGCAACATTTTCAGAGGCGTTAAAGCAGCATCAGCGGGAATGGACAGAGCAACCGCTGACTACATAGGAATGATTGCCACGGTAATGAACGCCATGACGCTACAAGACTCGCTAGAAAGGATAGGAATACAGACGCGGGTACAAACAGCGATCGCTATGCAAGAATTAGCAGAACCTTATATTCGTCGTCGTGCCATCCGTCATTTAGAAAAAGGACGGGTGGTAATTTTTGGTGCTGGTTCAGGAAATCCCTTCTTTACCACAGATACCACTGCGGCATTAAGAGCAGCAGAAATAGAAGCAGAAGTGATTTTTAAAGCCACCAAAGTAGACGGAATCTACGATGCTGACCCCACCATTTATCCTCAAGCCAAACGTTACACAACCCTAACATACACCCACGTTTTGGCTGAAGATTTGCGAGTCATGGATAGTACCGCAATTGCCTTATGTAAAGAAAATAATATTCCCATTCTGGTATTTGACCTAACAACGCGAGGAAATATTCACCGTGCAGTAATGGGAGAATCTATTGGCACTCTTGTGGGAGGTTCTTGTGAAATTAGCTGAAGCTGAAAGTACGATGCAAAAAACCGTTGAGGCTACTCAACGAGCTTTTAATACCATTCGCACTGGCCGCGCCAATGCGAGCTTACTAGATAAAGTACAAGTAGAATATTACGGGACTCCTACCCCCCTCAAATCTCTGGCAAACATCAGTACACCAGATGCCTCGACAATATTAATTCAGCCTTACGATAAGAGCAGCTTGAATATAGTGGAAAAGGCGATCTCCTTGTCAGATGTGGGTTTAACCCCCAGCAATGATGGTTCTGTAATTCGTTTGAACATCCCACCTTTGACATCTGACCGTCGTAAAGAATTTGTCAAACTCGCTGCTAAGTATGCCGAAGAAGGTCGAGTTGGTATTCGCAATATCCGCCGTGATGCTCTTGACTCAATTCGTAAACAAGAAAAAGCTGCGGAAATTTCCGAAGACGAATCACGAGATCAACAAGATAAACTACAAAAACTAACCAACAAATACACAACCAGGATTGACGAATTACTGGCAGAGAAAGAAAAAGACATTACAACCGTATAAGTTGGGGACTGGTGATTGGTGATTGGTGATTGGTGATTGGTGATTGGGAAAAATAAAAGTGATTACCCATTACCCATTACCCATTCCCTATTACCCATTACCCATTACCCATTACCCATTACCCATTACCCATTCCCTTATTTATGTACGACTGCATCATTGTTGGTGCTGGTCCTGCGGGTGGATCAGCAGCTTATCATTTAGCCAAACAGGGACGCTCAGTATTAATTTTAGAAAAAGCATCTCTGCCCAGATATAAACCTTGTGGTGGTGGTGTGTCACCTGCGATCGCTCAATGGTTTGATTTTGACTTTAGCCCTGCAATTTCCGTTAAAGTAGACTCCCTGCGCTTCACCTGGAAACTAGAAGATCCTGTAGAAGCCAAAATCGGCATCAAAGAACCAGTCTGGATGGTGCGACGAGATGTATTCGACCATTTTTTAGTTCAACAAGCCCAAAAGCAAGGGGCTGAACTACGAGACAATACAGAAGTCACAGGTATTGAATTTAAAAATGATCATTGGCAAGTGAACACAGCTAACGGACAAGTCACAGGTCGCTACTTAATTGCTGCGGATGGTGTTAAAGGTCCAATGGCAAAATGGCTAGGTTTTAAAAACCGTAAACGCCGATTAGCAGGAGCATTAGAAGCAGAAATTCCGGCAAATGTAGAAAATAAATCTACAATTCACTTTGAGTTTGGTTTAGTCAAAAACGGTTATATCTGGAATTTTCCCAAAGCTGACGGTTACTCTCTCGGAGTCGGAACATTTATTGGTGGCGAACCCCAGGACTTTAAAAAAATTTTGGATGAATATGCCAAATATTTTAATGTAGATATCAAAACTAGCCAGCAGTACGGTCATCCCCTGTGCATCTGGGATGGCAATCAAAAACTACATACTCAAAATGCTGTATTAGCTGGTGAAGCTGCTTGTGTCGTTGACCCCTTTACCGCAGAAGGTATTCGTCCCTCCATCTTTAGCGGTGTCCTAGCTGCACAATTCATTAATGAGGCGCTTAGTGGTGATATCAACGCCTTGGAAAACTACACTGAGGCTATGAATGAACAATGGGGTTCAGAAATGGCTTGGGCGCAAAAATTAGCTGGTGCATTTTATCGCTTCCCTGGTATTGGCTACAAAGTTGGTGTTAAACGCCCCTCTGGCGCTCAAACTATGGGTAAAATCCTTTGTGGTGAATTGCGATATGGTGATGTAGCTGGTCGCGCTCTGAAACGTTTAATTCCTGGTTTTGGGGGTTAGGTAATTGGTAATTGGTAATTGGTAATTGGTAATTGGTGATTGGTTTTTTCCTATCCAATGCCTAAATCTGCTATATAGGGGTTGCTGAAAAAGTCTTTCCGTGAAGGTAGGGAACAGGGAACAGTTTCAAGAGTTGGATGGGAGCGATTTTTCCTTGGCATCAAACTTAAAACCGACTTTCCGCACTTCAAAATGTCATACGTTAACACTTCAATAAATTTTACAAAATATGTTGATATTATTCAGTATTTAAACGTATGAATTATAGCCCTTCGGCGATAGCGAAGCGCTGCTGCAAGCAGTTCGCTATTCAACCACCATGAACCCCAATTTTTGTAATCTTCATGTATTACAAAGCGAAGTGTGGAATGTGGGTTAAAAACCTTGCATTTAATTCCTACTTAAAGAAAAAATCGTTCCTATCCAACTCTTGAAACTGTCACCTGTCACCGTGGCGTAGCACCTGTCACTGGTCCTTCACAGATAACTTTTTCAGCAAACCCTAAGTAGGGTTTTGTCTATAAAATTGTCAACTTAGGACAAGCTCAACAAACCACCAAAGAATTACTCCTGTAACCAAAACACAGAGAACCCCAGCTAAACCAGCTAGGGGTTTTTTGTTTTTACCTGTAACCCATTCTGAGACTTTCCCTGTATAAGTTATTAATCCTGCTGTATCTATTGTAGCGATCGCCCATACCCAACCCGCATGAAGTCCCCAAGCTATCCCCAAACTACCACCATCAGCTAACCTGGCCAATACCAACACCATTCCCATCATCCATAAACCAGGTAGTTGCGGTATCGTTTCTCGCTGTTCCCAAACTAAATGTAGCAGCGCAAAAATCAAACTAGAAATAATCGCTGCTAACCAGATCGGATAATCTTTCTCCAGGGTTGTCAATAAAAAACCCCGAAAAACTAACTCTTCTATCCCACTCACAAACAAAGCTACCAAAGAAATTGGTAGCAAAATTCCCGGAATTAATTTAATATTTGATTTTTCTAAATAGCACCAACCTAGCCAAAATTGGCAAGTAAACACTATCACCAGTCCCAACACACCTAAACCCAATCCCAGCCACAAAGAACCCAAAATATTCAGGTTTCCCACCAAGCCATAATTAGCAAAAGATCCCAGTCCTAACCAATTAATTCCCCAGAAAATTAAAGGTACTAATAAATAGAGAGATACCAATAAAGGAATTTTTTGCTCTGGTTGTAAAGGTTTATTAAGCTGTAAATTAAGTATGAAGGCGGATATCGCTGCTAATGGCAACCAACATACTACCCAAACAAGAAAAAAAGCCATGACAAAAAACACTACTGGCGCATTTTTCAGCAACGCCAGTAATGTATTATTGACTGATGGCTCTATCAGTGAAAAGAAAACAGACGAGAAAATCACGATAGATTTCTAGCTCCCAGAGAGTTATTGCTTATCCTTCAAAACTCTACTAGAATTCGTGATGCTTACAAAATGTCAAATAGTCAGTATTCAGCTATTACTAATCAGTAATCAGCCAACAGCAAGGATTCAGACGTTTGAATTTTAGGAATTTTATCTGCATCTGTTTCTTTTGATTCTTTGTATTTTTACCTTTCAGGTACATAGCTGATGGCTGATAGCTGACGGCTGAATGCTTACGTCAAATCTTATTTTGTTGTGTGAACAAAGCTTTAAACTACAAATGCCATTTATTTGTAGCTGTAGGGATAAGAAAGCAAAGATTTATTTACGACTTACCCCTACTCTCAGAGAAATTTATTCCTCCTCTTCATTTTCTAAATCAGCTTCATCAGCATCCACATCAGATGATGTCAATTTTTTATCACTTTCACCAAGTTGAATCAAGTGAATATGCTTGTAACCTAACCGAATTTCAAACTCATCACCAGGTTTTAAACCCATTGCTTTGGTATAGGTAGCACCAATTACAATTTGACGATTTTGATGAACACTCACCCGGTATGTCGGTTCGCGGCCACGTCCATCTTTAGGAGATTCTGGACTTAGAGGAATACCTCTAGCTGACAACAGAGCATCATAAAAATCGGTGAGATTTACACGCACCTGATTATTCTTGGTCACGGTGTAATAGCCGCACTGCTTCGCTCTTTCTCGGCGTGGTAAATTAGAAAGCTCTTTTACTTTAGCCAGCAGTGCTTTTCCTGTTAATGGGGCGGTTGCAGTTTCAGTCATTATGTTCAAAATTTCCTTAATCTCTTGAAACAGTTCATCAATGTAGCCTGATTTTTACATTTGGCTTTTTAGCCAATGTCCAGAGCTACTGAAGACTTGAGGGTGAAGTGTGAATTCCTGCTGATATGATCAGCCCAAGTATCTCTATATATGGTTTTCCATATTCAATGAGAGATCATGGTTGTCACAGAATTTTATTCCGTTGATTGTACGGCATTTTTAACCATCATTCGCCATAAGAAAGAAAAATATTTTAATCTTTTGGCGCTAGTGTAGTGGTGTAATTTTCAGCCACCTTTACAAATCAGGTTAGTTCTACTCCTAAAAAGTTGTAGATACAATAAATTGCAGGTTTTTCACTTTCAGTGCTTGCCTTTCTTGCTTTTGAGTTGTAGGTTTGTACCCACTCGTCATCTCAAGCTTAGGACAGCATAGTATTTGCTGATGGTCTTAGAGACATACACCCTTTTGTCCTGCCGATAGAGACACAAATTTTCTTGTCTCTATATTACTAATCAACAAAGCAGTAGCAGCCGCACTTGTACGGACTTTGGTACTGGTTTTGTGACTTCGTAATTTCATATTAAATACTATCATGAACCAATAATAGCAAAATATTTGTTGAATTTAAAAAACAATTTGCAAATTATTTTTTTTTCAAATCACTGGAGTTGGGGACAGAAAAAGCAGTAAGGATTTTACTCTGGACTGATGGTCTCATGAGTATGGAGTCAAGACTTTTATAAAAGTTTATATAATTTAGGCGAGCAGTTTTGAGTGAGTGACTTAAATCCAGGTTTTCTTGATGGAGATCAGACAAAAAGCCCCTGGTATTTTTCACCCTGTTTATTAGGAGCAGTGAAAACATCGCCGATTATTCTCCACGTCTGTCTAGGGGAATAATCAATTTACCACATCTATCCCTTGCTTGATAGCCATAACCAAATAATTGTCCGCCGCTTTAACTCTTCTATATATTTAAAAAATTTTTATTTCGCTATTACTGGAAGACTTTTTACAAACAGGACTAAACTAAAGAAGTCTCAAGTGTAGAGGATGAAGTAGTGCTTGTCAGAGAAAAGCAAAAAAATATTTTCCAAATTGAACTTCCATCTGTGTCGGGGTGGAAAATGCCTGGGTTCAGCTTTCAGCCTTGAGTCGAGTTTAATAAACATCAAAATGTAATCATTGCCTAAGCTGCATTTGTTCAGGTAAACACATCGCTATGTTAAACACCTGCTAATACTGCTCAGTTCACAAAACCAGGAGGTTGCTTTGCTGGAGGCAGTTTTTGTCACGGGGATTTATCACCTGCTCCCACAACTTTTCGCCATCAAAGGCGAGGTTTGAGACTCGATTGTTTCGATAAATCTCACAGACTGCACTTCTACAACTAAAATTTTAATGGTTATCCTTGAACTGGAATCATGAGCGCCTTCAGCGTCAGCTTATTAGCCACTGAAGTTAAATAACGGGCTAATTTTTCACAAAAACCTGCTTGTACTCATTATTTTGGCAGCAGGTAAGGCAATTTTTAGAATTTGGTTGGTAATATATGGAAGTTATTTTTAAGATTATTCGCCAGCAGCAAAACTCTCACCCTGTTGTCCAAACTTATCCTTTACAGGTAGAACCAGGTAATACAATCCTTGATTGCCTGAATCGGATCAAATGGGAACAAGATGGAACTTTAGCATTTCGCAAAAATTGCCGCAATACTATTTGTGGTAGCTGTGCTATGCGAATTAATGGACGTTCAGCTTTAGCTTGTAAGGAAAATGTGGGCAGTGAACTAGCTAGATTGCAAAAAATTTCATCATCTTTGTTATCGACAACCGATAATCATACCATTAATGAAATCACGATCGCTCCTTTGGGCAATATGCCTGTGATTAAAGATTTGGTGGTGGATATGAGCAGTTTTTGGGATCATTTAGAAACAGTTGCACCTTATGTCAGTACAGCAGCGCGACAAGTACCAGAAAAAGAATTTTTGCAAACACCACAAGAGCGATCGCTTCTCGATCAAACAGGTAATTGTATTATGTGTGGTGCTTGTTATTCAGAATGCAACGCCCGTGAAGTTAATTCCGATTTTGTAGGTCCCCACGCTCTCGCTAAAGCATATCGCATGGTGGCAGATTCCCGCGATAGTGACACAGAAAATCGCTTGGAAAATTACAACGAAGGAACTCAAGGTGTTTGGGGTTGTACTCGTTGTTTTTATTGCGACTCAGTTTGCCCAATGGAAGTTGCACCATTAGAACAAATTACCAAAATTAAACAAGAAATTCTTGACCGCAAAAAAGCCAGTGATAGCCGTTCCATTCGTCACCGTAAAGTATTGGTTGAGTTAGTTAAAGCAGGTGGTTGGATTGATGAACGTCAATTTGGTATCCAGGTAGTTGGTAATTATTTCCGCGATTTAAAAGGATTACTCAGTCTTGCACCTCTGGGTTTACGGATGTTAGTCAGGGGTAAATTTCCCCTCTCCTTTGAACCCTCAGAAGGTACTCAACAAGTGCGATCGCTCATTGAATCAGTTAAATCTGGTGATTGGTGATTGGTGATTGGTGATTGGTGATTGGCTAGTAATTTATAACTACAAATTATCAATTATCAATTATCAATTATCAATTATCAATTATCTTGGGTCTTGGGGGATATTCAATTTTTGTCCAAATCTGTCATAAAGTAAAATATCCCATTGCCCATTATTGCTAAACTCAAACGCAATCCTACTACCATCAGCACTAATTGTAGGATTGCGGACTTCTGCTTGCAGATTAGCAGTTAAATTTCTGGATTGTCGAGTTTCTCGATCATAAAGAAAAATAGAGGAGCGCCCCTGACGACTCCCAGCAAAAACCACAAAACGACCATCTTGAGTCACAGAAGCATGATCAGCAATAGTATCAAAAGAATTTAAACCTGGTAAATCTACTAAATTTCGTGTAACAGTATCAAACATATAAATATCCTGGCTACCGCGACGATTAGTATTAAAAACAATATATCTACCGGAAATTTGCGGATTTAACTCCGAAGCTGAACTGTTTAAACCGCGACCACCAGAGTCAAATGGATAACTTAATATACGCGGATAACCAAAACAGCCACTTAACACAGTTGAACTTAAAAATAAAAATAAAAGTAATTTGTAATTAGTCATTAGTTATTAGTCATTAGTCATTAGTCATGAGTTATTAGTTATTAGTTATTTTTCCCAGTCACCAATCACCAGTCACCAATCACCAGTCACCAATCACCAATCACCAGTCACCAATCACCAATCACCAGTCACCTAATTACCTACTGTTGCACCATTAGGGATATCTAATTCTACAGTAGGTCCTCGGTCTAAAACTTCAACATCCCATTGTCCACGACTGGCAGATTCAAAAACTATATAACGTCCATCAGGACTGATATGAGGATTTCTGATCCAACCGCGATAGGTAGGAGTAATGATTTGTGATTGTTTCATAGCGCGATCGTAAAGTGCTATCACTGGTCTACCTTGGTCACTCGTGAGGTAACAAATATAACGACCTGTATAGCTGAGACTGGGGCTTTCAGCAACAGTTTCTCGTCGGTTTAAACCAGGAGTGGGAATAAAACTTTGAGTTTCCAAGTCGTACATCAACAATTGCTGATTACCATTACGATTAGAGACAAAGGCTAAAAAGCGTCCATTTCCACTTAAAGCAGGTTGATCCTCAGTATAAAGACTGTTCAACGAATAAACCCCAACCGGAATATCACCAGCACCACAAGACACAAGTAAACCACTCAAGCTAAAAATTAGGCTCCAACGAATACGTTTTTGGAGCCAAAATATAGACGTAAATGTTTTCACATCAACCGCTTTCCGTCGCCTTGAAAATTACCATCACCGTTGATTCACTCCAAATATTTTAGATATATCAAGCGCCAGGATGCTGAGGAAATAAATAGATAACAAAACTAAAATCTACACAGCTTTTTCACTCTGTCACCTGTCACCTGTCACCTGTCACCTGTAATATCATCAAAATCGTTGGCATTATCAGATCCGTCCTTTGGTGTTTCAATGGGGTTATATGGGACATAATCAGTGGGGATGGCCTCATCATCATTCCTTTCTCTGCGGGTGGATGAGTCAGCAGGTGGACGACGCTTTCTAGGTCTAGGTGTAACATCATCCTCACTGCTTTCTGGGCGTGTGGGTCTGTCATTACGACGACGAGATGGTTTTCTTACTTCCTCTTTGGGAGTTTCCCAATCATCAACTTCCCTAGAAACAGAACCCCAATTTTCTTGTTCAAAACTATCACTCTTGAGACTTACGGAACGTCCAGAACTCGGACGACGTTTCCTTTCGGCTGTTTCTGGTTTTTCCCTGGTGTTACGACGTTCTGAACGACGAGGCGGTTGTTCCTCATAGTAATTATCACGAGTAGAACGATCATCTCGACTACCGCGAATCCTGGGACGTGGGGGACGTTCTTCTTCTTCCTCTTCGTAATAAGGTAAAGGTTCTAAATCAGCATCCATCTCAGCTTGATAATTGCGCCGTTCAGAGTAAGAATATTTTCTGCTGACTTCTCGCTCATCATCCACAATGGGAGTATTGCGTTTCGCTTGTTGAGTAGCAATACTTCGCAGACGAATACTTTCAACAGCAAAAAATACAGTAGAACCGACTAATAGCAACTGACCAAATTGTAAAATTGGGTCAAGCCGCCATCCTTGGAAGATGAGAATAAAACCACATAGTAAGCCGACTGCCGCAAAAAAGATATCTTGATCTCGTGACAGTTCTGGGCGCACGGTGCGGAGAAAATATAGTGCTGCCCCAGCCACAGCCAGGAAAATTCCTAGAACACTGGCTGAGTTAGCCCCAAAATTTACCTGAGCCAAAATACTGGCTGAGTTCAGCCCAAAATTTATCATTGCTCTTTATCCCAATATCACATCTATGTTAGCGAGTCATTCAATTTTGGATTTTAGATTTTAGATTTTGGATTTACCACACGGATGAATCCGGGGGGCTTGTACCATCAAGGAATTATTGCTAACAATTAAAATTACTATTTTAACTATTGACAATGTATTTAAGCTTCAAGGCATCTAACAAATAAGCTTTGAAGCTGTTTACAATTTTTGGTGATTGGGGAAAAGGTGATTGGGGAAAAGGTGATAGTTGATTGGGAAATATCAAATTGATTACCCAGTCCCCAGTCCCCAGTCCCCAATCC
>NZ_JADEXH010000040.1:0-50655 GCF_015207205.1 Sphaerospermopsis sp. LEGE 08334
CCCTAATAACCGTTGTGATTCTTCAGGATTGTTATGAATGTACTCAACTATGTTGCTCATAATCTCAGGGTAGGTACACGATTTTATCCTGTTATACCATAATTTGATTCTTTTTCGGATATGTCTATTTAATTTCTCAGCAAAATCAAATTCTGACGCTAATACAGCAGTATACTTATTCAGGTCGTAGGGTTTAACATTTTGATTGTCCATCCAAAACCGTAGGCACTTATTACGAATGAACTGGCTTATGCGTATAGCTTCATCAATTCTTTGATATTGCTGTTTTGTGCCTTTGGCTTTGAACTCAAAAACAATCATGTTTATTACCATCTCGACCTGTTGCAAAAATAGCATTATTTAGGGAAACTGTCAATTCCTAAGCAGATCAGTCAGGATTATGACTGCCCCTAAAGGGGCAAGCCGTTGCCTACATCCACTGCCTAAAGTACGATAAAGTATCTCCACCAAGTTCCGATAATTTATCGGGCGTGGTTTTGGCTCACTCGATTTTCTTATAAGTCCATGCTATTATCTGGAAAAGAATGATTTAATCCTGTTATCAAAGAGGATAAATGAAAATTTAATCATATTTAAAGTCATGATCAAGGTTAAACTTGGTTGGTGATATTTGTAGGAAGGTTAAGAAAATGCTGGGATACCAGATCAAAAGCCTACCCTTGTTGACAAAAGTTTGGAAAGCAAGAAAGTGTCAACTCAAGAGTCAAAAATAGATGAACTTCCAACAATAGAATTTCCCTCCCGTGGGAAACTTAAAGCTAGTTCATGGCGTATCCATCAAAAAATTGGCTATGGCTACTTTGTAGCTATTGGAATTGGCTTTTTCGGCTCTCTGACTGGGTTGGTGCTGGCCAGCTATTACCGAGGAAGAGAAGTTCGGCAGTTCCATCAGGCTAATGAGCAAGCACAATTACTAAACAGTTATAAAGATGCCATATTTGAAACACAGTTGCATAGTTTTAACTTAGTTGCCGTATTGGAAAATACACAAAATCGCAACAGAAAAAAAGCTGAATTACTGAATTCTTTTACTGAAACTCAAAAATTAGAAACAAAAATTAGTAACTATATCAGCAAAAAGCCCAAAACCTTAGCTGCAAACAGCGCCACTTTACAAACCTTATTATTAGATTACTCGACTAACTTAAAAACTTATATTGATCAAATAGAAAACATATTGCAGCGACTTGATACTACAAGCTTACAGACAGAACAAGTGGACTTAGCGCGAAAGCAGTTACTGGCAATTGTGAATAGTAATACAGTGGAGGAGCTAGATAATTTATCAGAGAAGTTGACGAGAATTTTAAGAACGGCTCAACTACAAGAGCAGGAGAGGCAACATGATGTAGAGCAAGCCAGATTTGTGGAAAGAACAATTGTGATAGTTAGTATGCTGGTATCGGTAGCTATTGCAGCGGTGATGGCTTGGCGTACGAGTCGGGCGATCGCTGAACCTGTAATTACTGTCACTCAAGTAGCTGAACAAGTGGCAAAAAAATCTAATTTTGATTTACGCGCTCCCATCACTACTGATGATGAAATTGGCTTGCTGGCTAAATCTCTCAATCGCTTGATTGAGCGAGTATCTGAACGCACTAAACAACTAGAACAAGCCAAAGAATTAGCTGAAGCTGCCAGCACAGCAAAAAGTCAATTTCTCGCTAATGTCAGTCACGAGCTACGCACACCGTTAAATGCAGTTATTGGTTTAAGTCAACTTTTGCAAGATGATGCTGCTGATATAGGTGCTTCTCCTGATTTTATTACTGATTTAGAAACTATCAATTCCGCTGGTAGACATTTACTAGAACTGATTAACGATATCCTTGATGTGTCAAAAATCGAAGCTGGGAAAATGACTCTTTACCCAGAAATATTTGATATTACAAATTTGATTAATAATCTTGTTCTCACCGTTAAACCAGCTATGGAAAAAAATGGTAATAACTTGGTGGTAGACTGTGATGAAAATTTGGGAAATATGTATGCTGACCAAAAAAGAATGCGACAAGTATTGCTAAATTTACTCAGCAATGCTGCTAAGTTTACTACAAACGGTAAAATCACATTGACAGTTAAACATGAAAAAACCAACTTATTCAAAGATGCTCCTTTAGGTATAATTAGTTTTACTGTCACTGATACAGGTATTGGTATGTCCCCTAGTCAGCAGCAGCAGCTATTTCAACCTTTTACTCAAGGAGATAATTCCACTACTAGGAAATATGGCGGTACTGGGTTAGGATTGGCTATTAGCCGTCATTTTTGTCAAATGATGGGGGGTGAGATTATTGTCAAAAGTCAGCTTGGTGTTGGTTCTACTTTTAGAGTAAATTTACCTTTGAAAGCTAATAGGGAATAGGTGATTGGGTTTAAGTTGGTTTAATTTTATTATGATATGAATGAACCACGAAGGAACGAAGGAACGAAGGAAGAAGAGAATAAGAGAATAAGATAGGTAATATTGCACTTAACAGGGAGTAGTTAATAAAAAAAGCTATGTACTAAAAGATTTTCAATCTTCCTGTTCCCTACTGTATAAATATTATTGCATCGCTATTTCACACACCTATGACTACAAATATAGATTTTCTTAGCCATCTTAACCCCAGTCAACGTATAGCAGTTGAACACTATTGCGGACCTTTATTAGTTGTCGCTGGTGCGGGTTCTGGTAAAACTCGTGCGCTTACTTACCGTATCGCTAATTTAATTCTGCAAAACCGTGTTAACCCTGAAAATATTTTAGCGGTGACTTTCACCAACAAAGCTGCACGGGAAATGAAAGACCGGATTCAAAGGTTATTTGCTGAACAATTAGCTATTTCTCAACACGGTAACAAGTTTGATTTATTACCAGAATACGAACAAACTCAACTGATATCTAAAGTTTATCGCACTACTATCAAAAATATGTGGTGTGGCACTTTTCATAGTCTTTTTTCTCGCATTCTCCGCTTTGATATCGAAAAATATCAAGATGAAAAAGGACGACGTTGGAATAAAAACTTTTCTATTTTTGATGAGTCTGATGTCCAAAGTTTAATCAAAGAAATTGTTACTAAAGAACTTAATTTAGATAGTAAAAAATTTGAGCCTAAATCTGTGCGTTACGCTATTAGTAATGCCAAAAACCAAGGTTTATCACCCCAGGAATTTGAACGAGAACAGCCAAATTATCGTGGTCGGGTAATTGCTGATGTTTATAATCTTTACCAAGATAGATTAGCACAAAATAACGCTTTAGATTTTGATGATTTAATTTTAATTCCTACAAGATTATTTCAACAAAATGAACAAGTTTTAGGGTATTGGCATCGGAAATTTTGTCATATTTTAGTAGATGAATATCAAGACACCAACCGCACTCAATATGAATTGATTCGTCTGTTAGTAACTAATGGTGAAAACAGAAAGAGTGAGTGGGATTGGCAAAATCGGTCTGTGTTTGTGGTGGGTGATGCTGACCAATCAATTTACAGTTTTAGAATGGCTGATTTTACCATATTACTAGAATTTCAACAAGATTTTGGTGATGGTTTAGAGGATGATGATACCAGAACAATGGTAAAATTAGAAGAAAACTATCGCTCTTGTGAAAATATCCTCCAAGCTGCTAATGAACTAATTGAAAATAATACCCAACGTATTGATAAAATTCTCAGAGCTACAAGAGATGCAGGGGAAGAAATTTATTGTTATAAAGCTGATGATGAAATAGCAGAAGCCGATTTTGTGATTAATCAAATTCGCACTTTAGAACATCAAAACCCGGAATTAAATTGGGGTAGTTTTGCTATTCTTTATCGCACTAACGCCCAATCTCGACCTTTTGAAGAATTATTAGTAAAATATCAAATTCCTTATACAGTTGTTGGGGGAATGAAGTTTTATGACCGCAAAGAAATTAAGGATGTTGTCGCTTATTTAAGAGCAATTAATAATCCAGCGGATACAGTTAGTTTATTAAGAGTTATTAATACTCCTCGTCGGGGAATTGGTAAAGCTACTATTGACGCTTTGATGAATGCTTCCCAACAATTAGGTACAACTTTATGGGAAATATTAAGTGATCAAACATCAGTAAATACTTTAGCTGGACGTGCTGCCAAGTCTGTGAATGGTTTTGCTGGTATAATTCAGAAATGGCAAGAACAAATTACAAAAATTCCCGGTTCTGAAATTTTAGAAGGAATTTTGGATGATTCTAACTATATTCGGGATTTGATGGAACAGGGAACGGATGAAGCTGATAATAGAATCAGTAACGTCAAAGAATTGTTTAACGCTATCACTCAGTTTGAAGATGACAATAAAGGTGATGATATTTCATTACAAGCATTTTTGCAAAGTGCGGCGTTAAGTTCTGATTTAGATAATTTAAAAGAAGGACAAACAGCAGTTTCTTTAATGACTTTGCACGCTTCTAAAGGTTTAGAATTTCCTGTAGTATTTTTAGTTGGGTTAGAACAGGGGTTATTTCCTGGTTATCGTTCCTTACAAGATCCTGCATCGTTGGAGGAGGAACGACGTTTGTGTTATGTGGGGATAACACGCGCTAAGGAAAGATTGTATTTATCCCATGCTAGAGAAAGAAGGTTGTATGGTAGTAGAGAACCAGCTTTGCGATCGCAATTTTTGGATGAACTACCCCCAGATTTATTAACCACCAAAAAGAAAAACACCCGTACTTTTACTAAGTCAACATCTGCAAACCCTGATAATCAAGGCGCATCAGAAAATTGGCGAGTCGGCGAAAGAGTATTGCATAAAACTTTCGGAATCGGCGAAATTACTCATGTTTTTGGGACGGGTAATAAGATATCTGTAGCGATTAAATTTGCTAGTTTAGGTCAAAAAATCATTGATCCGAAAGTAGCGCAGTTGCAAAGGATGGATTCAATAATTGACAATTAACAATGAACAATTGACAATTACCTCTCCCTTGAAAGGGGAGGTTTTAAACCGTATGGCTATAGCTTGCGTGACGACGTAGGAGTCATACGCCACGCTACGCTATCGGCTGACGCTCACGGCGGAAGCCTTGAATGAAACAATTGTCAATTTTCAATTGTCAATTATCAATTGATAAAAGGGACTGGGGAAGAAAATTTTAGATTAATTTATAAATTTCACCTCTATTAACTAATATCTCTGCTGTTAATAAATCCTTGACAGTTGCTAATAAAATTCGTCGAGAATCTACCTCAAATAACACAGATATTCTATCAAATCCTGCTGCTGCTGGAGGGTTAAGTTTTGCTACACATACCTGTTGATGTTGGGTATCTAAGGAACGATAACTTTCTTGATGTTGGAGAGTGCTAGAAGTCATTCTACCTGAAGCATCAAAAGCGATTTCTGTTTGTGTCATATCACCTACTTCTCCAATATCTAAACGAATCTCTGTTTGTCCATTATTTGCAGTTTGTAAGGTTAACCATTGGGAACTTTGACAAGGATATTTTGTACCTTTGGTAAATATAGGATGATAAATATAACTTTTGCTGAAATTATCCCATAAACGAATCGCGTAACTATGACGCAAAAAATCATCTATTTCTGTAATTTGGGTTATTGCTAATGCACCATGACATACTGCATCAAAGGGTTTATTTAATTTCACCTTATTTTTACCAAAATAAGAGATGATTAATTGTTGAACTGCGGGAATTAAACAACTTCCTCCTACTAATAAAACTTGTTCAATATCATTTTTAGAAATACCTTTTCTTAAAGCAAAATTTAGAACTTCATCTAACGCATCCCTTAACTGTTGTAAAAATTGCCGATATTCTAAAATTTCTTCTAATTTTTCCCTGGTAATTGTTAATTCATAAGACATAAAAGATTCATCATCAAACCAACTTTCGGAAGCGGTTTGATTTTTAGAAAGTTGAATTTTTAAACCTTCAGCAATTTCTAGGAGATTTTGATAACTGATTTTACCAATTTGTTCAGGTGTGAGATTTTGCGATCGCAAATAATCATCAACTATCCAAACATCAATATCTTCACCACCTACATAAGCTTCAGATTTTGCTAAAACCTCAGCACGTAAATCATTATTCTGATGAGAATTATTAACAGTTCTCACTAAACTTAAATCTAAAGTTCCCCCACCAAAATCAACCACTAAAATTAATTTACCGGGAGATTTTACGGCATAACCTAAAGCTGCTGCGGTAGATTCATCTATAATAGAAACTTGGGGAACATTTAATTTATTACCTAACTCTCTAAACCAGTCTAAATAACGTTCAAAAGCACCAACGGGAACAGTAAAAACTAAATGATTGGGTTCTATATTCTGCTGTTGAATTTCTGTCCAAATAGTTTGAATAAACAACTCAGAAACAGTAACAGAATTATAAGTAAATCCATCAATTTGACGTAGTGGTGGTTGATAATCTTCAGCTAAATCACGTTTAAATTTTTTAAATAATCTTTCTGGGGGATAATTTTGAGAAAGTCCTAAACGTTGACTTCTTACACCTTCACCTAATATAATATTATTGGGTGATTTAATAAATAATAAACTAGGAATAACGGGAAATTCTAACCTTTCACCTTGAGAATTTACACCCACAAAGACGCGGGATAAATTAGGGAAACGTAAACTTTTAGGTTGTTGAGTATCAGGTTCTAAAATACTAATTACAGTATTACTTGTACCAAAATCAATTGCAATTGTAGTCATAATTTAGGAGTCAGGAGTCAGGAGTCAGAATAATAAATAATTCTCTTGGATTTCTTTGCGTCTTTGCTTCTTTGCGACTTTGCGCGAAACTAAAATTCAATTATTATTAAAACCTCCAGGTAAAGTACGACTAACTTTTGCAGGATAGAGAACTTGATCGCCATTTTGATAACCAATAAACCGAATATAAACTAAATCACCTTCTTGAATATCATCGCTATCAGCTTGATGTATTTGGGGATTATAATTAACCTGTTCCCAAGTTTCCCCTATTACAGTATAACCCCAATTGGTAATTAAATTATCTAAAGATGTAAATAGGGAAACCAGATTTTTAGCGGGTAAGTCAGGTTTAGCTAAAGCCATTTTTTTGACTGTGGGATAGTTGGTTAATAATGTTTGTAATTGGGTAAAGGTTTCAGTTTGGAAATCGGTTTGTAGTTGTTGAGATTGTTGTTTTAATTCTTCCCGCAGTCGTTGACATTGTAATTCTAAATCTTTAATTTTTTGTTCTGTATCTGTTGAGGTGATAGGTTGATAATTAGTTGGTGTATTTTCCTGGGTTTCGGGAAATAGGAAACGCAGAATCATATAAATGATAATAGTGAGAATGACGGCAAAACCGATATGATTAATTTGTTCTAGCATATTATTTTTTTTAGGCTAATTGGTAAACAGAAATGGTTTAACAGATAAAATCATTCGTTCTAACTCAGGTTTATTATCTACAAGAACAGGATGTTCCCATAGTCCATTTTGATTTTCATAGCAAGCTTTAGCAAGTGCTTTTCCAATATTCTCAAAACTTTTTTTAGTATCATTTCTAAGAATTTCTGGATTAGGGTTGAAAACCAAAATAAATACCCTATTTTTTATATCTTCAGGAATACATTCTTGTACATAAGTGCCTCTATTTTGATAGATATCCCGATCAATAATCAATAAAATATAGCAATCCTAAATGATTATAGAACGATTAGATCATAGTTACTATTGGCGTAAATCGAACTAGATTAAGACTTTGAGTATCCTAACCTTACCAAATCATTTGTACTATTTGTTCATAACTCAAATCGGATTGCTATATGTTTATTAACATTTTGTCGCAGTTTGGGAATATATTTTTTTTCAAATTTATCTTTGACGTTTACCCATCCACGCGCTTTTTGTAGACGTTCAATCTGATCTTCATCTACGTTTAAATTTAGACAAAATCCGTTAACAATATCGTTATGAGCTTTATCTTCTAATAAAATTAGAAGATGTGGTCTATACTCATTTGAACTCATAATTCTATATCTCCACAAATTAAGTCTTCAATGAGATCAACTTGATCTCCAAGACCAGGTATCTCACTGATCAACCTAATTAAAGTTGGTTCTAAGTGACTTTTTCTATCAAGAAAAAAGGTATTTTCATCAGAGAATTTTTTGATTGCTTCAGGATTGTGAGAAGTTACTAAAAGTTGTCCACTATTTGTAAATGAACGTCGTAAAGACATAGTAAAATGACCTACTACCGATAGAGAAAGATAATTATCAGGTTCATCCCAAAAGCAGAAAACCGGACTGTAGAATTGATTAGTAGCTAATACCACAGCACAAAGAAAACAGCATTTTTCACCATCTGATAAATCTTGAAAATTAACATCTAAAGTAGCTTGATTTTTCGCAAATCTAACGATGAGACTTTTCACGTCTTTAGCAATAATTTCATTAACAAAATCCTGAAAGTCTGGCATAGGTTTTCGGAGATATTTGTCAATTTCTCTATAGGCCGCAGGATATCTACCCAGTAAACCAGAAAACCATTCTCCAATATTTGTACCATCTTTTTTTGGTTGTAAAGTTTCCCCGTGAGAATCTCCAGTCATTAAACTAGGAATTGGTGCTAAAATAATCATCTCAGCCAGCCAATTCTTTAAAACATAAAGACTATCATTACTAATTATTGGCATAGCTACTAAATGCCAATCTACAGAAAACTGAGCTTCTTTATTTTGGGTATTACTATGAATAGTAACTTGAGCATTTTTTCGAGAGTAAATTGGATTTCCATCAACTAGAAGCTGTTCTTCAAAAACTCGCAGCTCTTGAAAATTTTCTGGTAACTCTAACGCGAGAATATACTGATATAATTGATTTTTCAATAATACTTCTATTTCTAAGCGAATGGGAACTTCAAACTTGCTATAAGCAAAATCATTTCGTCCAATAAGATTATTTTTTTCCAGATCCCGCAATCTATTTGTACCTCTAGCAATAGCTTGAAGAACCTCTAATGCTTTACCAATAGTTGATTTACCTGTACCATTTTTGCCAATCAAGAGAGCAGATGGTATATCTTTTATTTTCAGTTCAAAGTTTTCTAAACATCGGAAATTATTTACATATAATCTTTGAAGCATAATACAGCCATTCCTAAAAGTAGAAAATAATGGATAATTTTGTCTGGGTATATAACGATTATACAGTAATTTCTGATAGCGAAGCGTGGCGTAAGCCATATATTTCTCGTTATCAGTCTTCAGATAACCGACTTCTTAAAGAAGTCCGGTATCTAAGTTTACTGTTGTTGTAAGGTTTGATTTTCAGAAGTTGTAATCATCTCATCATCTTGATAGTATTCAGGTAATAATTCCTGAGATTCTATTTCTCCTAAAGATTGTTCTAAATTTTTTGTATTTTCCACACAACTAGAACCAGTGGCATTTAAAACCCGTTCCACAATTTTACCATCTTTACCAATGCGATATTCTATCTTTTGATATTCTGCCATGAGAATTTTTCCTTTTTAATAATGTTAACATTTTAGATCCCCCTAAATCCCAAAAAGGGGGACTTTGAAGAATTTAAACCCATTTACCAACAACAACCCGCACAGTACCATCTGCTAAAACCTCCTCTTCCTCCACATTAAACCCCTCAGTTTGTATAGTTTCCATCAAAGTTTTATGGGCGTATTTTTGACTAATTTTATTAATAAAATCTTGTTGATTAATTTTCGCACCCCAAAAATCTGCAACTAACTCATAAATTCCCCCCTGCTGACGAAAACCCAAATCATAACCATTAGCTTGTTTAATCACATATTCAGCACTTGTAGTATCACCCCTATAACCACGAACCTGAGAATTTAACTCAACCTGATAACCCAACTCCTTTAATACTTGAAGCAGCACTTCACCCTCTTTAATTTGCACCTTGATACTTGTAAAATGAGACATAAAAAATCAACTCCTTTTTTCATTCATGAATTATCAATTATCAATTGTCAATTATCAATTATTTAATCCACCTCCAAAGGACCCAAACCTTGCTGCTGAGAATAAACCTTCAACTCCTCAATTAATAGTGTATCAATAGAAGCCGTTCTTGCGCCAGCTTCCGCCGCCCAACGTTTTAAAAATGTAATTTGTTCCTTAGCAATAGCCGCCAAAGGCACAGTTTCCGATACCGCATCTAAAATATCTTCCGTGTTAAAATCCCTCCTATTTCCAGCAATCAAACTACCAAAAGCGCGGTGCATACCATCAATAATTACTTGTTGAATTTCAGCACCGCTAAAATTTTCTGTATTTCTGGCGAGTTTGGGTAAATCAAAATCTCGCAGTCGGGAAGGACGGATTTTTTGCAGGTGGACTTTAAAAATATCATGGCGTTCTTTTTCGGTAGGTAAATTGATAAAGAAAATTTCATCAAATCGCCCTTTTCTTAACAACTCGGCTGGTAATATTTGCACATTATTAGCAGTAGCAACCATAAATACCGGACTGGTTTTTTCTTGCATCCAAGTTATTAATGTTCCAAATACGCGGCGCGATGTTCCCGAATCACCATCAACCCCACTATTAATATTACCAAATGCTTTATCTATTTCATCTATCCACAATACACAGGGTGATATTGCTTCTGCTAATTGTATCATTTGGCGAATGCGATTTTCACTTTCTCCGACTATGCCCCCAAATAATCTTCCCACATCTAAACGTAACAATGGTAAACGCCATTCATGGGCGATAGTTTTGGCGGATAATGATTTTCCTGTTCCTTGTATTCCTACTAATAAAACTCCTTTGGGGTTGGGTATTCCATAACGTCTTGCTTCTTCGGTAAAAGCATCTTGTCGCATTCTTACCCACTGTTTAAGATTTTCTAATCCGCCGACGTTTTTTAATGATTCATTGGATGTATAAAATTCTAATATTCCGGTTTGGCGAACTGCTTGTTTTTTCTCTTCTAAAACTCTATCAATATCTGTTTCATTAACTTGTCCTTTTGCTGCTAAGGCGGCGGCTAATACTCTTCTAATTCTGGCGCGACTTAATCCTTGACAGGCTTTAATTAATTGTTCTTTTCCTAGTCCATTTAAGTTAAGTTTTTCGGGTACGATTAATTGATGAATTAAATAATCAATTTCTTGGATGTTGGGTAAGGGAAAATCAATTACTGTAATTTCTTCTTGTAGTTCTGGAGGAATGGTTAATGTATGACTGGTAAGAATGAGGGTTTGGCGTGTGCGTTTGAGTTGACGGGTGAGGTTTTTTATAGCCCGAATTACGGGAGCATTTTTTTCTGTTTCGGGGTTTTTGAGGATAAAATGTATGTCTCGCAATACAAATATTGTGGTTGTATTTTCTGGGGTTTTGGTAATTCTTGATAATGCACCCATGACTGAACCTTTATCAGTTCCGTTGTCATCCCAACCGGTGACGATATCCCATAATAATAGTTGTCGTGGTGTCTGGGATATTTGGGTGAGTTGTTGGAGGACTTGTTCTATTGGTTCTTCTTCGACTCCGACTATATATAGTAGGGGATAGCGGGCGCGAAGCATTAAGTCTATTTGTTGGAGTAGTTGTTGATGGGGGTTATTCATTATGTATAAATAGGGGGTAGTTGTTAATGTATCAATTTTTTAGTTTTTTTAATAAACAAGATAGTTTTATATTATCATAATAAAAAGTCAACCCATAACATATAACAGATATGTCTAATAATGAAGAAAGATGCCCTCATTGTAATGAAAAGACCTTAATAAAAATAACAGAAGGCAAATCTCCTACTATTAATCATTCTGAGTCCAATGTTTGGGAAGAATATTGTTGGAAGATTTTATTCTGTAACGACTGCAAGCAAGTAAGTGTTATTCAAGAATCATATTCAAGTGAAAATATAGAGGAAGTCTATGATGAAGAAACTAGGGAATTTTCCTACATACCCGAAGTTTCAACAGAATTATTATATCCCCAAATTAAACAGTTTGGCATGGGATACAAACACTTTAAATCACCTGATACATATCAGGAAGCGATACAATTGTTCAAATCTAAATCATATGAAGAAAGTATTAGTAAATCTAGAAAAGCATTAGAAGCACTATGTTTAGATTTTAAAATAAAAGAAGATAACTTAAAGAAGAGTATTTTAGTCATGAAGGAAAAGGGATATTTTGATAAAACTTTATTTGATTGGGCAGAGATTATAAGATTTTTTGGAAATCAAGCAACACATGATTATCATGAGCTTAGTGAACTTATAGCCCAAAATATTATAGATTTGACAGGATATTTGATTGAATACTCCTTAGAGCGGAGACTTAGAAAAATTAAGGAAAATAGACAATTTGAATATCTAACACAAGAAAAGAAAAAAATAGATGAAAAGACTGTTATGGAGCTTTAAATTTTCTCTAAAGTTACAATTACTAATTGCTAAAGCGCAAAAGAGTAACAGTATAAATGGCTATTAAGTCCTCGCCGCACCACCACATACAACCCGAAAACCAAAGTTGTTGAAGGGGATGGGGCGGTCGATGTAGCGAAAAGCAGAACGGCAATAGTCAGGATCGTTGCTCCATGAACCACCGCGCAGCAGTGTTTTGGTAATATTCTCTTCAATATCTAGCCATAAGCTTCCATCTGTCGGCGCACCTTCATAGTTACTATGCCAATGATCTTGACACGACTCCCATACATTGCCGTGCATATCGTATAATCCAAAGTTATTGGCTACTCCAAAACTCCCTACTTCTGTTGTTTCTTTTCTATGAACTCCTTTGGGTTCTTGTCCATAAGTAGAGTAACCATAATAGTTAGCTAAATCCGTTGTAATCGTCTCTCCAAAGTGAAATGGTGTGGTAGTTCCTGCTCTACAAGCATATTCCCATTCCGCTTCACTTGGCAGTCTGTAGGTTTTTCCGATTTTTTGGCTTAACTTTTCACAGAAAGCCACCGCATTATTCCAATTAGAGAACTCAACAGGACGATTACTACCTTTGGAACGAGAAGGGTTATTTCCCGTGATAGCTTGATATTGTGCCTGTGTTACCGGATATTTTCCCATAAAGAAACTAGGAACAGTAACTTGGTGTTGAGGACTTTCATTATCTCGTCTTCCCGCTTCATTTTCTGGTGAACCCATCATAAAAGTACCACCAGGAATTGCAGCCATTTCTAAAGTTACACCATCACCCAAATCTTCTATGAAATATCTGGCTAAACGAGGCTGACGCTGAATGATTTCCCCAAATTTATTAACTGTTACTACTTCAATTTTTTCTAGTTTTAAACCTTCGTGATTAGGCTTTTGTAATATTTGTTTAATTCTTGTTTCTGTTCTTTTATTTAATATTAAATAAGCCGCGATTTGAACTTCCCAATATTCATCATTTAAACCTGCAATTACTAAATCTAAACCCTGTTCTCCATAATTCAATGCTTGCTCAAGTGCAGCAATTCTCACCTTTAAATCTGGATTTTGTAACCGCAATTTTACCCCTTCAATTCCTCCTAAAACCGCCGCACCTTCTAGGGATGGAGTATTACCACCAAGCACAGCATCGTATTTTCCTGGTTGTTGTGGATTATTCATGATTGGTTAATGGTTGGTTTGATGTATGCTGTATTTAAAATAGCATATTTGGGTAATTTTGCTGGTGGTTTAGATAAATTTAATATTGTCAGAATCAGGATGTCCAGGATTTGAGGATGTACAGGATGTGATTGTTTGATTATTGGTTAGGTGTTGATGTTGTGGTTGTCTGAATCAGGATGTCCAGGATTTGAGGATGTACAGGATGTGATTGTTTAATTATTGGTTAGGTGTTGATGATTTTTAAGTAATAGCCGTAATAATCAATACATTATTTTTATTGGTTAATTATCAAGTAATTATCCTGAAAATCCTCTAATCCTGTACTTCGACTTCGCTCAGTAACCAGTTATCCTGATTCAAACAAAAAGTTAATTTTCATCAAATAATCATCCTGTAAATCCTATCATCCTGGGTATCCTGATTCAGACAAAAGGCTAATTTTTATAAAATAACCGTAATAATCAATATATCATTCACTTCTACTAATCATCAAATAACAATCCTCTAAATCCTATAATCCTGGTTATCCTGATTCAGACAAAAGGCTAATTTTTATAAAATAACCGTAATAATCAATATATCATTCACTTCTACTAATCATCAAATAACAATCCTCTAAATCCTATAATCCTGGTTATCCTGATTCAGACAAAAGGCTAATTTTTATAAAATAACCGTAATAATCAATATATCATTCACTTCTACTAATCATCAAATAACAATCCTCTAAATCCTATAATCCTGGTTATCCTGATTCAGACAAATTCATCAAATAACCATCCTGTTAATCCTATCATCCTGGGTATCCTGATTCAGACAAATTCATCATAATAGGTTCTTTATTAGGAAGTTTAATAATAATTTCCATAGTTCCTCCCAAAGCATTAACAACATTACGTATTGTATTTAATTCTAAACTTGGTTGATTTTCTAAATCAGATATTTCTATTTCTGATAATTCCAAACTATCAGCTAATTCTGATGATGATAAACCCAATCTTTCCCGTAAATTTTGCAGCGTAATTTCTGCTAATCTTAATTCAGAAGTTCTTGCAGCAATTATTTCTTTTCGTTCTTGAGAAAGTTGATTTAACTCTTCCGATAAAGTTGTATATTTTTTCATAATTTTTCTTCCTTGAGTGTTTCCAAATATTCTCGATATCTTTTATCTGCTATGGGTATATTTTCTTTATACCACTTTTTATTACCAGTTTTGTTACCTCCAACTAATAAAATCGCTTGTCTTTTGGGATCAAATGCAAATAAAATCCGCCAAGGTTCTCCTTGATATTGAATACGTAGTTCTTTCATATTACTGAAATTAGAACCTTCTAAAGTATCAACTCTTGGTCTTCCTAAACTCGGTCCAAATTCTCCTAAAATACCTAATACTGCAAATGCTTCATTTTGAAATCCCTGTTCTTGTTGATAAAACCAAATTCTAAAATCTGGATCAAATATTATATTCCATTCCATAAATCCGCTTAACTTATTTTATCTTAATTTCCTTTACTTTTGGGTAATAGTTAGTTTGGTGTATGCTGTATTTAATATACCATATTTGGGTAATTTTGCTGGTTGTTTAGATAATTTTAATATTGTCAGAATCAGGATGTCCAGGATGTGATTGTTTGATTATTGGTTGGTTGTTGATGATTAGTATAGAGAAAGGTTAATTTTGAGAAAATAAATGTAATAATCAATACATTATTCACATTTAGTAATCATCAAATAATCATCCTGTTAATCCTCTAATCCTGGTTATCCTGATTCAGACAAAAGGTTAATTTTGAGAAAATGAATGTAATAATCAATACATTATTCACGTTTAGAAGGTGAAGAATCAGATCCCCGACTTCTGTAGTAAATTTGTGGTGAAATCAGAAAATCTTGCTAGAAGTCGGGGATCTCCTGATTATGACAGTTTAGAGTTTATAATAGAATGTAATCTTGCCCATGACCTAGTAAATGAGATAAATAATTATGAATGTACAACTTATTGATTCCTTAGTAGAAATTGTGTTAAAATTAACTCCCGAAGAAAAACAACTTTTCCAAGAAAGGCTGAATTATCAAAATTTCCACCAACAAACTAAAAAACCTTTAACATCTGAAGAAAAATTAAAACTTTGGCAAGAGTGGATAGAAAAAGCTCCTCAAAGTTCTGTTAATCTTCCTGATGAAGCACTACGTCGAGAAAACATTTATGATGACAGAGGAAGATGAGTAATTACCTATTAGATACCAATATTCTTTTACGTTCCAGAGATATCACATCTCCTGATTTTCATTTAGTTGATAAAACAATTAAATATTTAATATCTAATAATCATCAATGTTTTATTACTTCTCAAGTAATCATTGAATTTTGGGTTGTTGCTACTCGTCCTGTCAATGTTAATGGATTAGGGTGGACTGTAGCACAAACAACCCAAGCAGTACAAATGCTAATAAATCAATTTGATTTACTAGAAGAAACACCAGATGTATTTTCTATTTGGTTGAACTTAGTAACAACATATAATATTTCTGGTAAACGCACTCACGATATACACATATTAGCCGTGATGCTTGCTCATCATATCAGCCATATTTTAACTTTAAATCCCAAAGATTTTATAACTGTTCCTGAAATTACAATTATTCACCCTGAAAATATTAGTAGCTAAGAATATAGTACAATATTATTGTCAGAATCAGGTGGTTATCGAGCGACTTGTACTGAGCGAAGTCGAAGTAAGTCGAGATAATCTCCAGGATTTAAGGATGTACAGGATGTGATTGTTTAATTATTGGTTGGTTGTTGATGATTTTTAAGTAATAGCTATAATAATCAATACATTATTTACTTTGGGTAATCATCAAATAATTATCCTGTTAATCCTCTAATCCTGGGTATCCTGATTCAGACAAAAAGTTAATTTTGAGGAAATAACTGCAATAATCAATACATTATTCACATCTAGTAATCATCAAATAATTATCCTGTTAATCCTCTAATCCTGGGTATCCTGATTCAGACAAAATAGCCTCAATTCATAAACAATCAATATTCGCTTTCGCAAAATCTAGGATTTCTATAGTTCTTTGAATAATCAGATCCGCATCAGCTTCAGTAATATTAGGATCAGTATTATAGTCACCCCTTAAACGAGTTCTTTCTGCATCAATTAAATAACGATGAAATTCACGAGGAACTCTGTCTGTGCGAGCAAATTTTTCTCCAAAAGCAGCAATAACGGCTGAATGTTTAGAATAAGCAAGTCCTTCACTTTCTAAAAAAGCCGTAGCAATATAAAACATAGCATAATAACCACGAGAAACAGCAAATTCAGCAAAACCTTTTTGGTTAAGTTCTACTGCTGCTTGTAAACTCCTCTCAGCTTTTTCTAAAAGTCTTTTTTGTTCATCATTCATATTATTAAACCATCTTTTCTAATATTACGAAAAAAACCACTCTCATAATTTTCTAATTGTTCTCTATTAGCAAAAGCACAACTAATTAACACATTGTATTCTAAACATAAATCAGCAATTATTTGACTAATTTTTTCACTCTCTTGAGAATAATTAAAAACATCTTTTAACACAATTAAAATATCAATATCTGAATCTGGTTGTGCTGTTCCTCTGGCTTGTGAACCATATAGAATTAGTTTTTCTAACTGTTCTCCATAAAGTTGTTTTAACTTTTGCTGTACTTGGGTTAAAACTGTGGAAATAGGTTGATTTAGCATAATTTTAATTAAGAGTGAATGAACAATAATTAACCTGTGTTGTTGGTATATGCTGTACTTAATATAGCATATTTGGGTAATTTTGCTGGTTGTTTAGATAATTTTAATATTGTCAGAATCAGGATGTCCAGGATTTAAGGATGTACAGGATGTGATTGTTTAATTATTGGTTAGGTGTTGATTATTTTTAAGTAATAGCTGCAATAATCAATACATTATTTACTTTGGGTAATCATCAAATAATTATCCTGAAAATCCTCTAATCCTGGGTATCCTGATTCAGACAAAAGGTTAATTTTGAGGAAATGACTATAATAATCAATACATCATTCACATTTAGTAATCATCAAATAATCATCCTGAAAATCCTATCATCCTGGGTATCCTGATTCAGACAATTGTATAATATTATGTATAATATCGTCATTATGTTACAATCTGAAGTGAGAGAAACAGGAGCATAAAACTATGCCATTAATCAAAATACCAAGACATTATCTTGTATCTCAAGATGAAGATTCAATTACGGTAGATGTACCTGAATCAATGCTATTAAATTGGAAAAAAGACTATGAAAAAATTAGTAAAGCTAAAGGAAGTTTAAAACATAGAAAATCAGCTATGTTAGCTCATTTATCTCATCTGCGTCAGGAGTGGGATAAATGAGATATCTTTATGATACAAATATTTTTATCTACTATTTAGCCGATGATATAATAGTTGATTCATGGTTTGCAGAAGAATTTGTGAATGTACACGAAATTCTACTTTCACCAATTATCCGTATTGAATTACTGAGTTTTGCTGGTTTGTCACAGGAAGAAGAAGAATGTATTGAAGATTTGTTATCTCAGTTTACTGTAGTTCCATTATCACAAGAGATTGAAAATAAAACCATACAATTAAAGCGAAATTACAAAATTAAACTTCCTGATGCAATTATCGCTGCTACAGCAATAAATCAAAACGCTATTTTAGTGACAAGAAATATTAGTGATTTTCAGGCAATTACAGAATTAAAAATAGTCAATCCTTTTGCTAATTGATTATATTAAATATAATTGTGAGGATGTACAAGATGTGATTGTTTAATTATTACTTGTTTGTTGATGATTAGTATGGATAAAAGTGAATATTTATGATGTGAGATGTAAGAATAAATACATAAATAACAGCCATTAACCACCAAATAACAATCCTGAAAATCCTTTAATCCTGGACATCCTCATTCAGACAATTATTACCTCCGTTTCATCTTCGCCCCAATATCAGCAGGTTTACCAAAATACGGGTAACTTGTCACCAAAATATCTACCCCTGTGCTGGCATAATTCCTGACATTTTCTAAATTAATTCCACCTGCTGCTGCTAATTGTAAACCTGGATATTTCTGCTTTAATTCTGCAACTAAACCACTAAGTTCTACAGTAGGAATTTTATCAAATTGAATTAAATCAACTCCTGCTTCAGCCACCATCCAAGCATCGGTTTCTGTTTCCACTTCAATAGCAATTTTTTGTTCTGGAAATCGTTTTCTCAGTTGATTAATTCGCTCACTTATTTCCGCAATACTATCTATAAATAATAGGTGTTGTTTAAAAATCAAAACTGTTTCTGAAAGTCCTAAACGATGGGGAGTAGCACCACCAGCTAAAATTGCTTTCATAGAAATAATTCTTGTACCAGGAAAGCATTTGCGAGTTGTGACAACTGCCACATCAGAATTTATATTTTTAGCAGCATCAACTAATTCTTTTGCACGGGTAGCAATACCAGAAGAGTATTCCATTAAATTTAACGCCACTCTCCAACCAATATGTAAAGCTTCCGCACAACCACTAGCTTTGAGAATTAATTGCTGTGCTGTTAAACAAGTTCCACTTTCTAGTAAATATTCAACTTTTGCACCACATTTTTCAAATACTCTTGCTGCTTCTTCCGTCGCACAAATAGTCATGGTGTGACGGGTAGAAAATTCAATTTCTCCTAATTCTTTACCTATATTTAATCCATAGGTAGTTAAATCGAGAAATGGGACATCTTCTGCAATTAATTGTGCTATTTCTTCATCAGAAAAGAACATTCTCATATTATTTCCGTTGGAATAGTTATATTATCTGTGAGGGTAGTCAAAAGGCAAGAGGCAAGAGTGAAGAGGAGAAAGTTGATTATCAGTAATTAACTGGACTTGATATCATTTATTTTGTCCGTTGGAATAGGGAACATATCTGTTTGGGGGGGGAACAGGAGGGAGAAGGGGAGATGGGGAGGTAAATAACCCAATCACCAGTCACCAATCACCAATCACTATCATATACTGTTGCTCCTAGTTGAATTGCGATCGCAATTACATCTTTATTACTCTCCCCATGAACGCAGAGATAATTACTCAGCTACTCTCTAACCAGCAATTGATCTGATTGATACACTAACGTACTATATAGTAATATAGTAATGTATTTAGTCTGAGAGTGTGGAATACTCTACCACAAACATCGGTTAGCACAACTGGGGAACATTTGACAATTTGGAAAACAATCTGTTACATTTATTTACATAAAGCAATAAATGTTTAAGACACGAAAGTAAAGTTAAGACATAATTAAAACACGAGGTTAAGGATGACTATCTTAGTTGCATTATTAGTTGTAGGTTGGGTTGCTGTTTCTGTGATTGGTTCTCTGGCTTACTTCATGGGTGAACAAACCAAGCCTATCCATGAACGGAACTGGCGTTCTGAGTCTTTTGAACAATTGGCTAAGTCTATTACTGGCATGGAAATTGATTACAGCGATCGCACTCCTGCTTATGCGATGGATGCTTATGCCAGCCGCACTCTACCCCAATAGTAGTAAAAACGCTTCATCAAAGTGCAGAGATACCCGTCTTCTTCAAGAAGTCGGGGATTGGAATATTCAAAGGTTTTCTTTTCAAATAGAAATTACTGCCAAAGTAGCAAGAAAGATTCTGATTTTGTTGTTAGTATTCATTGTCGGAATTATCGGCTGATCAATTCAGGGCTTCCCCTATTATTTACCCTGGAAACATCGGTAATTAATGTGGTTATTAGTCTAATTCATGACTATAAATACGCATCAAAAAATCAGGAGTATTTGCTATGATGATGATGATGACTGAATCCATGACTACGGAAATGCAAACTTGCATGAATGCTTGCATGGAATGTCATAAAATCTGCTTGGAAACCATGACTTACTGCATGAGCAAAGGTGGTAGGTACATGGATATGGGCATGATGAGCATAATGCGCGATTGCTCTGAAATGTGCATGATGTGTACAAATATGATGATGAGTGGTTCTGAATTTATGGGACGCACTTGTATGCTGTGTGCGGAAATGTGCGATCGCTGTGCTGCTGCTTGTGAAACCATCGGTGATGACAGCAAAATGAGAGATTGCGCCGCAGCTTGTCGTAGATGTGCGGAAACTTGCCGATCCATGCAAATGGCACGTGCTTAATTAGAATAACTAGCAGATTAACTATTATCAATTTATCTGCAACCTATTTAGGCGCTCAGGCTGTTGTGGTTTGGGCGCTTATCAATTGAAAATTGACAATTGTTTCATTCAAGGTTTAATATCATTACCATAAATTGTCTTATTTGTCAATCCCCCTATTTCTCACCCGCAAACAAAAGCAGGTAATTTTGGTAAATCTCGTGTCAGGATTTCTTGATAAATTTTTGATTTTAGGGGTTATTTCTTTTTTTGGCTATTCCTGAAGCGTTTATCAGTCAAGGCTTGTGAACTTGTGCTAAAAGATACATTTTTAAAATAGGCACAATAAGGCAATTTACAAATTCTTCTAAATCATAGCAGATAGCTGAAAGTATTGCAAGCTCGTTGATAAATAAAAATAATTCTCAATTAAATGTTAAGAAAATATAAAGGAAAAATGTAGTCAATTACAGATTTTCAATCATTTTATGGATTTTGATAAGATTTTATTATTTAAAATCCAATAGCGATCGCAGTTTACCTACCAATAGATCCCCGACTTCTCTAAGAAGTCGGGGATCTGGGTATTAGTTCTAAAAACCTAATTCTTAGGTAGGGGTAATTCATGAATTACCCTGTTAAAGAATATTCAGCACCCTCCTTAATAAAGCTTGATCTTCAGGTTTAGGTTTCAGACGACCATTTTCTACATCACGAATCCAACTTTGACTTTTACCTGTTAACTTTGCTAATTCTCTTTGGGAGATATTGATACTTTTGCGGGCTTGAGATACTTGTTCAGCTAATAAATTATCCGTAGTTTTGACGGTTTTTTTACTTCTCACATTACGCCGCTTTTTTTTCTCAGCATCTGCACTGATATTTTCCCATTCTGGTGGTAATTCAAAAGATAAAATCCGGGCATTCATCAACATATTCCACTTACCACGGGGACCACTATCTGTAAGACGATGATCACCACCACCGTCATTGATCCAAAACTCTAAAGCCTCATCGGGATCTTCAGGAATATCAACTAATTTCGCCCATAAAGGTTGGATTTCTATGGGGTAGGTAACAGGATCAAAAATTGGCTTAACTCCAGAATGATTGAGAACTTCCAAATCATTTTCAAAAGTTCGTAATAACCGCTTTCTTTCATCTCGTAATCTGGAAGCTAAGTTAATTTTTTCCTCACCATAAGCAACACGCAGTAAAGTAGGAACAGTGATGCGTTGTTCTCTACCCATCTTGGTTTTAAAAAGTAACCATAACATCAATCTGACTGCGCCTTCATGTTGCTGCCACAGACTCATCACTGTAGTTAACAGCGTTTTCGGCAAAGTACCATATTGATAGAAACCAGTCCGTTCTTTACAGCCTTGTTTATTTAAAAAATGCTGCGCCCAAAGACCGGCTTTCACTTTAAATGTCAACCCAACTAAATATTTACATCCCTGTTCATCTTCCTGAAAATGATGATGAATATCTGTTAAATGCCACAAAGGACTTTCTGTAACAGAAAAACCGGGAACTTTACCTCTTGCTTGCCAGTCAATAGAAACAACCAGAGAGCAAGCTTGTTGAACGATGTTTTTGATTAAACATAACTTGGTGATTTTGTTAAGGTCTTTACGTTTTTCTAATCCCAAGTATGCTTCAAATTGTCGCTCATCAATTGAAAACTCCTGTTCCCAGGGTTGATCTAAAGTTGTAGCATAGGCAGCAAAAATCAGATGAATACAAGCGGCTCGAAGATCAAGATTTTCAATTGTTGGTAAATTTTTAGCCCGGTTACTAACTTGAAATGAGTCCTGAAGCTGAAAAGAAATTGCACCCCGACCTTGATTAACTTGTCGGCTATAGTGTAAATTACCTGTTGCATCTGTTTGCCATTGTAATGATTTACGTTGTGCTAGTAAGTTGCAAGCTTCCCAAATAACTATTGCCGAAGCAAAGGGATGATTCTTGCCATTAGAAAATAAATTAGGACTGGTAGGTTCTCGCACTTCAACTTTGCATCTGCCTTTTTTTGCTTGCCAGAGTATGGGGGAATTTGTAGGACAAGCAATTACACATTGCGGTTCTGGATAATAACCCTCACAATTGTTACAAAGACAAGGATCAATCCAATATTCGTTATTTTCGATTTTGATTGCACCCGTAGGACATTGGGGGCGGCAGTTATCACATCCATCGCAATTTTTGTTAGGAATTGTATAAGGCATAAGGCTGCTTCCTAGTCTAATTGCTGAGATGTTTGGCTCAAGTCTACCCTCGATGTCTCGTCTTGATTCATAACTTGCTACCAAATTATCTCCATGACAAGATCAGTTATTTGGTTAACAGTTATCAGTTAACAGTTATTGTCTTTGACTGTTCACTGTTCACTGTTGATTTTTACCTGTCACCTCTTTGGGACTTTGAAAGTCAGGCTTCATTGCTTCTTCATTAACTATACATTTCATAAAGATTTCGCTAAGTTTGTTCATAATGAGCTTGGAGATTTTTTTTAATATTTGTGTTCTGCTTTCACAGGAAATCTTGACAAAAACTGTTTTTTAATAACATCTGAAAAACTGAAAATTGTTTTTAATTAGTTAATGTTTAAATTCCTGTTCACTAACTGTTTACTTCTGATTGTTGATTATTTAGTATCTGCAAATACTGTCAAAATTCTTACTTTCACCTTATGGACTATTTTCTAATTGTTGATTTTTGCGAAAACCTATCAATAAAAATATCAGGATATAAATTATATTTATCTGAAAAATAACTGGATTTTCTCTTTGAATACTAAGGATCGAGTAGAGATTTTTTAATAAAAAATTGCATCTAGCCTAGAAAATTATTCGAGATAAATTGACATGATTTTTCAAGTCAGCAAAACTTGATAAAAAAGTTAATTTTTATCAGCAAAATGCCAAAATATTAGGCTACTATTAAGAGTAAATCACCAAGAAAATTGTAAGCGAAATTGCTGAGGTTAGATTCATGGCAACATTAACAGGATTGACATTTGGCGGTAAGTCTTGGACACCTAAATTTGTTACAGAAATTGACAAGGATAAATGTATTGGTTGTGGCAGATGTATTAAAGTATGTGGTTACACAGTTTTAGGGTTGATGGCATTGAATGAAGAAGGTGAATTTGTGGAAGATGAAGATGATGAAGAAATTGAACGCAAGGTGATGGTAGTCGCTCACCCAGAGAACTGTATTGGTTGTGAAGCTTGTTCTCGTATTTGTCCCAAAAATTGTTATTCCCATACAACATTAGACCAGTAATACTTATGGGCATCAACTACAGTCAGTAAGTTACAAGGAGAAGAGAAATTGTTTAACTCCTTACATCAGCATCACTGATTGATGAAAGTTCATTTAGAGGGGAATACTCAATCCTTACCTAACTTTACCTAATTATTTAAAAAAATATTAAAAATTTTAGGATTAACAAAAACATAGATTTAAAATTGTTAGGGTTCATTACCTTAATGATAAAATTATGTGGATTTTAATGAGAAGTTAACCAAAATCCAAAATCTAAAATCTAAAATCCAAAATCCCATGACTGATTAATTCTGTTACCATAATTAATCATCAAGAAGGCTAATTGTATATAAATTGGGTTTTTGAGTCAAGGTAAACAGGAGAAAAAATATAATTTGTAATATTTTTGTAATATTTGTGAGAAAGATGTGAAAAAATCTGGAAGTTTACCCAATTTTGATGACTTACAAGTTAGAACGGTAATAAGTAAAAATTGAGGAGTCAGGAGTCAGGAAAAAAGGTGACAGGTGACAGTAAGAAGAGAATGGTATCTCATGTTTAAGAATGAATTTTTCTTCTTCTAAGACCCATACCCGACACCCGACTTCCACTGATAATTGTTAATTGATAAAGAGTGGGTAGTATGCAAAAAGTTCCTGTGTCATTGTGGACACTGTTAGCGGGGATGTTCATTGCTCCTATTAGTATTTGGATAGGTCAACATCATCATTTATTACCAGAGCAAGCATCACAACAAGCGCCTTTGGTAGACGGATTTTTTAATGTCATGTTTACCATTGCGATCGCACTATTTTTAATAGTCGAAGGCACAATCTTAATTTTCCTATTTGTCTACCGTCGTCGTACTGGAGACAATAGTGATGGTGTACCGATAGAAGGCAACTTAGCATTAGAAATATTTTGGACAGCTATTCCTAGCGTCATTGTCATTGGTTTAGGTATCTACAGTGTGGATGTTTATAACCAAATGGGAGGTTTAGAACCAGGTACTCATCCTCATCATATTGCCCATGTTTCTGGTACTGCAATGGCAGCTAGTATGAATGATAATTCTCAATCTCAATCTTTAGCTGCTCCTAATATTGGCATCGGTGCAAGTCCCCAAACTAAAAATAACCCAGCAGACTTGGTAGTTGATGTTAAAGGAATACAATTTGCGTGGTTATTTAACTATCCTGAAACTGGTATAACTGCGGGAGAACTTCATGTTCCTGTCGGTGCAGATGTGCAGTTAAATTTATCCGCAGATGATGTAATTCATTCCTTCTGGGTTCCCCAATTTCGGTTAAAACAAGATGCAATTCCTGGTGTACCCACAGAATTAAGATTTGTAGCCACAAAACCAGGAACATATCCCGTAGTTTGTGCAGAATTATGTGGTGGTTATCATGGTTCAATGCGGACACAAGTTGTAGTTCACAGTCCAGAAGATTTTAATAACTGGTTAACCGAAAATCAGGTAGCACAAAAACAAGAACCACTGCAAATTATAGCAGTCAATCCTGCTAATTTAACAACTGCTGAATTTCTTGAACCTTATATTCAGGAAATGGGAATCAGTGCAGAAAATATTCAGTCATTAGTTAGTAGTCATTAGTCATTAGTCATTAGTCATTAGTCATTAGTAATATTTATCCTGACTCCTGACTCCTGACTCCTGATAGCGAAGCGTGGCGAAGCGTGGCGAAGCCATACTCCTGAACTTCTGGAACTCCTGACTCCTGAAAATCTAAAATCCAAAATCCAAAATCCCATGACCCAAACAGAATTTTCACCCAACATACCACCAGATAATAGTCAACAAAAGACTTTACTGGTTGCCCATACTCAACATCTCCAAGCTTGGAAATGGTATGATTATTTCACCTTTAATATTGATCACAAAGTGATTGGTATTCAATATTTGGTGACAGCATTTATATTTTATTTAATTGGTGGTTTGATGGCCGTGGCTATCCGCACCGAGTTAGCCACACCAGACTCCGACTTACTTGATCCAAATCTGTATAATGCCTTCATGACAAATCACGGAACAATCATGATTTTCTTATGGATTGTTCCCAGTGCTATTGGGGGTTTTGGTAATTATTTAGTACCCTTAATGGTGGGTGCTAGAGATATGGCATTTCCCAAATTAAATGCCATTGCTTTTTGGTTAAACCCCCCCGCAGGATTATTATTATTAGGTAGCTTCTTTTTCGGTGGTTCTCAATCTGGATGGACCGCTTACCCACCATTAAGTTTAATCACCGCTAACACCGCACAAACAATGTGGATATTAGCGATAGTCTTAGTAGGAACATCCTCAATTTTAGGATCAATAAACTTCGTCATCACCATTTTAATGATGAAAGTTCCCAGCATGAAATGGGATCAAATTCCTTTATTTTGTTGGGCAATTTTAGCAACATCCATCCTGGCACTTTTATCTACACCAGTCTTAGCAGCAGGATTAATTTTACTGCTCTTTGATATTAACTTTGGCACATCATTCTTCAAACCAGATGCAGGTGGTAACGTCATTATTTACCAACATTTATTCTGGTTTTATTCCCACCCCGCAGTTTACTTAATGATCCTGCCAATTTTTGGGATCATGTCAGAAGTAATTCCCGTTCATGCACGAAAACCGATATTTGGATATAAAGCGATCGCCTATTCCAGCGTTGCTATTTGCGTCGTTGGTTTATTCGTTTGGGTACACCATATGTTCACCAGTGGAACACCCGGATGGATGCGAATGTTCTTCACCATTTCCACATTAATAGTAGCCGTTCCCACAGGAGTCAAAATATTCGGTTGGGTAGCAACTTTATGGGGAGGAAAAATTCGTTTTACCAGCGCCATGTTATTCGCCATTGGTTTATTATCAATGTTCGTCATGGGTGGTTTAAGCGGCGTAACAATGGGAACAGCACCCTTTGATGTTCACGTTCACGATACCTATTATGTAGTCGCTCATTTCCACTACGTTTTATTTGGTGGATCAGTCTTTGGAATTTACGCTGGAATCTATCATTGGTTTCCCAAAATCACCGGCAGAATGATCAACGAAAACTGGGGAAGAGTTCACTTTGCTCTCACATTAATCGGCACAAACTTAACATTTTTACCCATGCACGAACTCGGATTACAAGGAATGCCACGCCGAGTAGCCATGTATGACCCCCAATTTACCAGCTTAAACCAACTTTGCACCATCGGCGCATTTATTTTGGGTATTTCCGTCATTCCCTTCGCTTACAACATCATTAATAGCTGGCTAAAAGGAGAATTTGCAGGAGATAACCCCTGGGAAGCATTGAGCTTAGAATGGACCACCAGTTCCCCACCAATAATTGAAAACTGGGAAGTTTTACCCGTAGTCACTCATGGACCCTACGACTATGGCCATAGAGAAGAATAGGTGACAGGTGACAGGTGACAGTGAATAGATAATTATTTATTCCCAATCACCAATCACCAATCACCAATTACCAATTACCAATTACCAATTATCAATTACCAATCACCAATTACCAATAAATATCATGACAGCAATTACAACCAGCGAACATCACACAACAGCACACGAACAACACCCAGATTTAAGAGTTTGGGGACTACTAACTTTTTTAATTTCCGAATCATTAATGTTTGGTGGATTTTTTGCCACCTACTTATTTTTTAAAGGTACTACCGCAGTCTGGCCACCAGAAGGAACAGAAGTAGAATTATTAGTACCCACAGTTAACACCATCATCCTCATTTCTAGCAGTTTTGTCATTCATTTTGGTGATAAAGCAATCAAAAAAAATAGCGTTGGTTGGATGCGTTTTTGGTACTTCATCACTTTTTTAATGGGTGCTGTATTCCTAGTAGGACAAGTTTATGAATACATGAACTTAGGTTATGGTTTAACCACCAACGTTTTTGCTAACTGCTTTTATTTAATGACAGGTTTTCACGGACTTCATGTATTTGTAGGACTGTTATTAATTTTAGGTGTTTTCGTGCGTTCTTTCGATCCCAATCATTATAATTCCATGCAACATACTGGCATTGAAATGGCGGAAATTTACTGGCATTTTGTTGACATAATTTGGATTATTCTTTTTACTTTGGTTTATCTCATGAATGCTGTTTAAATTCTTGAATGTAAGGGTTTAGCATTGCTAAAACCCTACCCATTTTCAACATCAAAAATCTGTGATGTTGGTAAATTTAAACTAGGAAATTGACGAGAAACCACTAAATCATTACCAGTGAAAATCCCCATTTCTTCATAAATTTGATTTACTAATTCTACAACTAAAATACTTTGATTTTCTGGATCAATAATCCAATATTCAGGGATACCACAATCTTGATATTGTAACCGCTTCGCTACAAAATCTCTATCTCTTTGTAATTCTCCAGGACTGACAACTTCTACTACTAACAATGGTGGTGACATTGATAAACGAATAGTGTTTCGATTTGCCAATAATTTAATATGTTCTTCTCTCAGTATAGTTAAATCAGGAAAGCGGTTTCTGGGTTCTCCTCTCACTTCCAATTCTAAACCATTTCCTCTAACTCTATCTATTCCAATTAATAATGCAAATACAAGAAAAAGACGGTTAGCAATTTGTACATTCATTCCTGATTCTGGTGGCATTTCTATTAATTCCCCGTTGTATAATTCATAGAGTTTATCACTGCCATCATCATAGTTTAAATATTCCTCAAAACTGGCAAATCTCTGCTTAGTCTGTACCATGACAATTACTCCATGATTACTGATGGTTTAATTTTAACATTATTTATAAGTATTACAACAATCATCCAATCACATCCTGTAAATCTTTAAATCCTGGACATCCTGATTCTGACAATTAGCCGTAATTCTGCTATAATTATAATGACTTCAATATAATCGGTGACAGCATAATGATTACCACTGTTGAGCGTCGTTATAGTTTAGACGAATATCGCGCTATTGAAGAAAAAGCTGAAACACGCAATGAGTATCATGATGGAGAAATTATACCCATGCCAGGAGGATCACTCAACCACAGCCGTATCGGTGGTAATATTTTTGCATTTCTAAAATTTCTGCTCCGTGATAGTCAGTTTGAGCCAATTAATAGTGATTTACGGTTATGGATTCCTGAATATAAACGCGGATTATATCCAGATGTGATGGTTTTTGATGGTGAACCACAATTAAATGAAAATCGCAATGATGAAGTTTTAAATCCTACCTTAATAATAGAAGTATTATCCCCTTCTACAGCAGAATATGACCACAAAGACAAATTTAGAATGTATCGTTCAATTAGCAGTTTTTGTGAATATTTATTAGTTGCACAAGACGAAGTTTTTATAGAAAAATATAGTAAACTGTCTCAAGGTTGGTTATTCAGTGATTTTAATAATTTAGAAACATCTATTTCTTTAGAGTCAATTGGGGTTGAATTACCAATAAAAGAAATTTATCGCGGTGTTGTTTTTGAATAAGCAATATTCAGATCCCCGACTTCTTAGATTAATCATCTTATTTAATCCCACCTTCCGCACCCTAAACTGTCACACAACGAAAATTGGTCGTTTGGGGATTTGAGATTGGCGAACTGCTTGCAGCAGCGCTTCGCTATCGCCACCTAAGATTTAGAACATTTTGTATCAAAATTATCATCAAAGGTATTCAAAAATCCGAAATTACCGCTTGTGACACTGGGGGGTGCGGAATGTGGGCTATAAATCCAAAAAAATGCACGGTTTTTCAGGTATACCCTTGAAAACCCTTGCACTTTTTTCCTCTTTATCAACCTGTAACCCTTGATATATCTGGGTTTTACATTTATTCAGCAAGCCCTAAGTAAACTACATTGACATACCAACTTGCTAAAACTGTCACCTGTCACCTGTCACCTGTCACCTATCACCTATCACCTATCACCTATCACCTGTCACCTACTAATAGCTTTCATCTTTTGCAACTCTTTCCACCGTTGCTGTAATTCTTGCCAATTAGGACTATTCCCACCATAACGCCAACTCACATAAGCTTGACAAATTTCATCAATTACTTGTGCTGTTTCTCTGGGATGTTGGTTATATGATACCTGAGCATATTCCAAAGGTGTCTGCGCTGGATGTTTACCTAAACCTTTTTCCGCTGTCCATTGCAACATTTGTTGATACAGACTTTCCATAGGCGGTAACTTCTTCAACCACTTACGGTTAAGCCATTTTTTCCACTGTACCCAACTTAACCACCCAAAGAAAGCAGTTATTGTTCCTACTATTAAACCAGTGAAAATCCCTATCCAACCTTGAGAGAATAAAGAGAAAAACCAAGCGATCGCCCTAAACAACCATCTAAATAATGTACCAAATAAACCATTTAACAAACCAGTAACCGGTGAAGGCAACCAACCAGCTATCCAGTTCCAAAATTGACGTAATACGCTAAAAGTTTGATATTCTTCAATGGAAGGCGGAATTAAAGGATGATTGGGAATAGGATCAAACGCAAACCAGCCATATTTAGGAAAATACACCTCTGTCATGGCGTAAGCATCGGTATTCTTGACAATATACATCCCCGTAAACGGATTAAATTCCCCTGGAGCAAAACCAGCTACCAACCGTGCAGGAATGCCTATAGAACGCAACATCACAGTTAAAACAGTAGAAAAATGGTCTGGATAACCGCCTTGATGTTTGAATAAAAAAGACTCTACCAAATCATCATTTTTATCTAGATGAGGTAGTCCGAGAGGGTTTTCTGGAAAAGAGTAATTTTGTTTGAGATACTGAGCAAGATAAAGTGTTTTTTCGTAAACTGAATTAAGAGTTCTGACATCTTCAGTACGGGAAACCCGTTGACGATTATAATCAGCGAGAATTGCTTCCGTTTTTTGGCGGACTTTATCAGCAATTTCCGGCGGTATTTGTAGATAATAATCCTTAATTTCCTTGGGGTATTTAGTATCAGCCTTACCCAACAAAGTGCGATCGCGGTATGGGACTTCCGATAGTACAGTATAAGTCATACCTTCCGATAATTGTACAGGCGATCGCAAACCCCCTTCCTGATCCACAGCGATCACAGGACCAGGAAAATATATTTCCTTGGGATAAGACAAAGCAGGTATCAAATTAGGTAAATCTGATACCACATTATAAGTTTGTACAACTTCTCTAGTAGGAGTTTTGATTAATGGTAGATCCAAGTCTATTTTGTAGGACCAAGATGAACGTCTTAAAGTAGTAACATCATCATTACGAGAAATTTTCCAACCCTTACCAGTGTATTGATCAAAAGCCAAAACCCGCCAAAAACCTTCCGCTTGGGACCTCACCCGCATCACCACCTTGGGTTTCATTTCCCCCCGCAGGTTTTGGTTCATCTCGCTATTAAAACCGTAATAGAAATTACTATCTACCGTTCCTGGTTCACCACTGCTTCCCTGTCCTGTAGCATCAGCATCACCATTACCATCACCACCACCATTGCCTTCTCGAACATAACCAGGATTAATGATACTGCGTCCTGTAAACTCGCCTTGTAACTGAATTGGCGTACTCACAGGAAAAGAACGTAATTGATAACCTGGAAAACGAGGTAAAACAGCAAAAAGTCCCAGTCCTAAACCTAAAATCACCAAAAAATTGACAATTAAAACTTTAAAATTAGCACTGGTAAAATTCTTTTTGGTTAACTTTTCTTTTTTTAATGGTTTTAAACCCAAACGTGAGCGATAATCTAGAACCAAAGTTGGCAGAGCCACAGCCAAAAATACCAGCAACACAGGAGCAAACGCCATAGTTTGACTTAATGTTGCCGCCACACCTAAAAGTATTAAACCAATAACTATCGAATAGCCTAAATCCTTACGTCGCGGTGTGTCATAACTATGCAGCACCTGAAGCTCAATTAACAACTGAGCCAGATTTAATCGTGTATCATTCAACTGACCGATAAACCGCCCAAAGAAAGCACCCAGAGCGATTAACATTCCTATAGCAATACAAAACTTGACTGGAATATTAGCATTGCGGCGACGGTAATAACTCCAAATTGTACCCACTGTACTTAGAGGGACTGCCCAAAGACTAAAGGTAGTCTCAGACGCAATATCCGTCGCCACTATTCCTAAAACTACCAGTCCTAGCACCAGCACCCGCAAGGCGATAGAATCTTCCACTTCTGCTAAAGAAGACCTCTGTTTACTTTGTCGCCCATTACCTACGGGTACGCGCCAAAACCGATTGATCCTGGATAAATTTAACATTTTGAGGTAAGTAGAACTATGATGTAGACGCTAAGGACACAATGTTAATGAGGGGCAAAAACTGATTACCTTGTCTTCAATTTTAGCCTCACCATATCGTAGCTTTAGAAGCCCTGGGGACATCTAAGGGAAACTACGCATTTTTTCCAAGTGTCCTGCTCATAGTTACCTACTATCAAAGACCTAATTATTGTTTTTTGCCAAGATGAGTAAGTTGGAAAACCAGGATCATCATTTTTTTATCGGCGTTTATCAATGGAAAGTATCAGCAGTGTTAATTGCAATTAAATAGTCAGATTAATTGCCAACAACAAGGGCTGTTGTTCTATTTCTGGAAATTCAACTACTAAAGTATAAGTTTGGTTAGTAGGTAGACAGTCTAATTCTAAACTGGCTTTATTTCCATTCCCAGATGACGCAACTGCTTGAGTACCATTTCCTTCCAACTTCAACACGCCGATAGTGGGTAACTCACTATGAACACATAACTTCATTACCTGACCCAGTAAATGTAATTCTACTCTGATTATCAGAGTACCAGCATTAGTTTGCCATTGTTGTTCTATCACCGGATTGGCTAAAGAAACAGGCAGAGTCAGATTTTCCAGCAGTTGTTTAGCTGCCATTAACGACAACGCCATTTGTTGACGCGGTTGTAAATCTGAGTAATCCTTCTCAATGTTGGGTATTGTCTCCAGAGCATCTACAGAACGATAAGAAGTTCTCAGTACCAACCCAGCTAAATCATTAATTAACTGGTAATCTTCTGGGAACAAGCTCTCTACCGCTTGAACCAACTTAGGACCCAATGGCAGGGAGGAAGTCAGCAACAACTGACACTGATCCATCAATTGCTGAAAAATGTTATCTGGCAGAGAAACTGGCAGATTGAGCTTAGATTGCTGTGCCAACCACCCCCAGGCAGGAACTAAAGCAATCGCTGGCTCTTCCACAAATTCTGGATATTCTACTAATTGACTTTCCCAAGGGAATAAAGGTGGGTGGTTTTGGATTTCGACTTGTAGCCGACGTTTAAGGACAGCTTGGAAACGTTCTTGCACAGTAGGAATTTCTCCTAGTTCAAAAGTTTGGGATTTTCCTCTTTGATCTGGCTGACTACTTGATAATGTAGATGCTGCCAAGAGAGGGTCTTCTACCCCATCAATTTTCTCACACTCTACCCAGGGATGCTCGCCGGTTTGACATTATCTGCCAACAACCAATCGAGCCACTAGTATTGTAAGGGTTGTGAGTCACTATTCATGGGTAGATGCACTAGATCCGGACACAATTGAGTTACGAATTTCCCACGCTTGTTCCAAAATCTTAAACCACCGTTTTTGTAGTTGTGCCATTGATAATCCCAAAGTTTTGGCAATGGTTTCGTCAGTTTCTCCTTGTTGCTTCAAATCTAATAAAGACCGATCTTGATCATCTAATTTGCCTGTGTACAGTTGCCATTGGTGGGATGTTAACCCTAAATTAGTAGGTAAAGACACATCTAACCATTCATGCACCAATTCCCAACGATGCAAGAGGGAAAACCGAATTAAATGATACTTAAAGCGTTGTTGCAAGTAATCTCGTTGACGTGGGGTTAAACCCAAAACTGACTCAATCTCCTGTGCTGACAAATCCTGAAGACGAAGAGAGAAATAATCAGCACAGTCGGACTGTTGTCGTTGTTCTAGATAATTCATCAATTCCGTAATCACCACGGAGCGCAAAGTATCTTCATCTGGTTCTGGTTCAGTTTGCATAGCCATAGCAGCACGCAATTGTTGTATGGCTGGTTCTTCCCAAGAACCATCAGTTTCACCACTACTACCTTCAGCAGCTTGTTCAATATCCACGCTCGTCTCTGGAGGCTGCTGTTGTGAGAAGGTTTGCGCTCGCAGGATAATTAACTGTTGTTGTCTGCCTGGTAAGGGAATGCGACGTTTAGCATACCTTTCGGTAAATGCCATATATTCGGCTAATTCTATTAGGGTTTGGGGACGATAGGTGGATGGTTGTTGATTTTCCCGACGAAAAGCATTCAAAGCCTCCAAATAAAAACTTTGGAGAAAATCTTCTATGATAGTCAACCGCCCCTGATAGCTCAATTGCTTTTGAGGAGGATTAATATAGCGATAAATGATGGCGCTCAAAGTGCTGTGTAATTCTACCCTACCCCGATTAGAACCTAGCTGATAATAACGAAGACATTGTTGTAGCCGATGTCGGGCGAGGGTCATTGCAGAGCTTTCTATGTCTCCAGAAGCTTGAATGCGTTTACTTTCATTACAAATACGCAGGACTTCGCCCGCAATTCGCAATGCCACATCTCGACAATTCTTTTTTGCTGCCTTTGTTGACTGCTGTAGTTCCTGCAAGAGAAATTGAAAGATAATCTCTACGCCGATAGACTTATCTCCCTGAGTAGTTGCGGTTGCGGGCGAATTCATAGTCGGAATTTTCAAAATAACCTAACATACTTAAACACAACCTGTAAGGCCGTGGCTGTTAGTTTGATAGATGTTATTTATAAGCTACCAGTTATTGGTGACAGGTGACAAAGAAGGAGCCAGGGGAGCAGTTAATAACCTAGTCCCCAGTTCCCTGCTTGAATATTTTGGACATTAATCAGGAACCATTTATAGGCCATGAAAAATTTAGAAGCACAAATTCAACTGTTAATTGATAATGCACCCCAAGATGGTGTGACACCACAACTTGTGGCGAATATTGCGCCTGTTTTGAGAGCGATCGCTCAAAAGTTACAACACTCTCAATACTATATTCTCCAAAATTTGCAGGAACGCTGGGTTTTAACTACATTGAAGCACAAGGCTAATGCAGCCCCAAAAGGAACAACAGGGGAAAAGCGAGTAGTTTACGCCTTTCCTAGATTACAGGATGTTTCCCTGGTTTCATCTGTTGGGCTAGACCCTCAAACAGTGGCTAAACCTATGCCTGTAATTCATATTTTGTTTCAACTGGTAGCATTAGAACCAGTAGATAGTATAGTTTTTTTTGAGACTCCCGGCACTACTACCAACGCTATGGAAGTGGAGCGCACTGACCTGCAAAAGATGATTGAACAGAAACTGCAAGAACATATACCTATCAAGCAAGTACCTCCAGATATCGCCTGAATCAATTTTGGATTTTGGATTTTGGATTTTGGATAGAATCTAAAATCTAAAATCTCAAATCCAAAATGCCTAATAAAGCCGACTTAATACATAATCGGTCATGTTGATTAATGCTTGCCGTGATTCTGAGGGTTCTAAGATGGCAATATGTTCAGATGATACCTTGGCATGATGAGCGGCTAATTCTCTAGCCCGTTGTATGCCTTGGCTATCAGCAATCAGCTTCAGTGCCTGCTCTAAATCCCCTTCTTGGGCAAACTCTCTGTCAATTAGCGCTTCCAGGCAAGGTTGTTCTTCTAGAGCAAATAACACTGGTGCAGTTAGATTACCACTTTTAAGATCCGATGCCGCTGGTTTACCCAAAGTATCTGTTGAACCAGTGAAATCTAGAATATCATCTACTATTTGGAAGGCTAAACCCAGATGCTTACCGTAGTTATACAAGTTTTCAGCAGTCTCTGGGGAAACGTTACTCAATATTCCCGCAGCTTTAGAACTGTTAGCAATTAATGAGGCTGTTTTGTAATAACTCTTTTTGAGGTAAGTTTCCGTAGAAAGATTAGTATCAAAACGATTTAGCCCTTGTTGAATCTCCCCAGCGGCCAAATCCATGATTACTTCTGAAAGCAGTTTAACTACATCCAAATTATCCAGATTTGCCAAATACCAGGAAGATTGAGCAAAGAGGAAATCTCCTGCCAGTACGGCAATACGATTGCCAAACAAGCTATGAACCGTAGGAACGCCACGGCGTACATTTGACTCATCCACTACATCATCATGTACCAAGCTGGCTGTGTGGATCATTTCCGTAATCTCTGCTAATCGTCGATGACGCGGCGTAATGTCTTGTTCTAGCATGGTTGCCCGCGATATCAGCAGCACAATGGCTGGCCTAATGCGCTTGCCCCCAGCACCGAATAGATGTTCGGCTGCTGCATAGAGGATGGGGTGGCGGTTTCCAACTAGCTGTGTGAGGTTATCTGCTAGTATTTGCAGGTCTGCTTCCACAGGGGTAAACAGGGAGGTGGCTGGGGTCATGGATGGGCGGACTCTGACTTTGGTTACGAAAGTTTACATATCCTTTACTCATTTTAAGATAAACCATATCCAGCGCCAAGTTTTCATCCAGGAATCCCAAACCATACTTTTCGGATCAGCACAAGTAGCTTTTCTTATATCCTGGAAAAAAGCCCAGGAGTCAAGGAAGATGCGAAAACAGGAGAATGAAGCAATACTCAGTAAAACGCATTTTTTACATATTTCAATTGTCAAAAATCATACTATAATTATCCTTGATAGGAAAATTCAGCAAAACTTGTCTGTCAACATTGAGAAAATTTGAAATTTAGTCCAGAAGGTAGCTGAAAATCCGGGTCTGTTGTGTTACGCTAATGTGTAGGAATTTTAAATTTTTCAGATATTCACTTCCAAAAAACAGTTAATCATCAATAAGTGATTTTACTCATTAATAGGTGATTTTACTCATTGGATTTGTGAGTCTAAAATAACAAGTCGCCGACAGAATGAAGGAAATGATTCCTAACAATTTGCTGTGCGGCAGCAATCCTATTGAGTTAGATGATATGCTTTCTCTTATGAAAGCCACTACACATCCTCAGCTAACGTTGATCATAAGTGTAGCTCTTGCTTGATTGGTGTGAGGGTGAATAAGGCAGACTAGGTAGACTGCTGAGGAGCGCAGTTTTAAGTTGCTATGTAGCAAATTAACTGCTGTTCGATGTGTGGTATGTGAAAAGCTTAATCAAATAATAAATTGTTTAACCAGAGAGAAGTAAAACTCTACTGGTCGGCTTTGCATAGCCTACTACAGCAATCAAGGATGTGCTTGATTTGCTGAAGTTCTACTATTTGTGTATGCAATTTTATAGTCCTTTGAAAGTTGAGTTGGTAGAACAATGATTTATGGAAATATGCCTATGATGATCTTTATTTTAGCTGCTGGATATTTATTTACAGTCTACTTATTATTAGCACTAGCAAAGCGAACAGGTAGAAATAGTGTTATTAAAAGTGGGACTGCGGTTATTCAGGAGCAACACCAGCAGGAAAGAGGATTAAGAACAAAAGTGAGTGAGGTAGTCAATAGTCAATGAAATTTTAGATTTTGGATTTTAGATTTTGGATTTTGGATTTTGGATGAAAGTTGTTTGGTATTCCTAATTCACAAGCAAGCTTGTTATAAAAAGAAGAAATACACAACAATTAATCTAAAATAATATATGCGCGGCCTGGGCTTCGCTAACACAAATCTAAAATCTAAAATTATTTGACTAATGACTAATGACTAATGATTAATGACTAATGACTAATGACTTAGGAGACAGTAGCATCAGTCAAATATACCTGTTCTACCAGAGGGGTATAACCTAACCACTGTAATCCAGACTGAGCAAATTGTTGAGGACAACCACTGACAGCAAAGCGAGTAGGCATTGGTAGGTGATTATTCCTGATGTTTAATAAGTCTAAGTCTTGAGCGCAAGCTGTAACAACATGAACAGCAGGGTCAACTAACTTGACGTGAGCAGGGAGGAGCGATCGTAATACAGGTGCTAGAAGTGGATAATGAGTACAGCCATAAATTAAAGTATCAATTTCCTGTTTAAGTAAAGGTTCAAGATAAGCACTAGCAACTTCAGCGGTGTAAGGATCGTGAATCCGATTTTGTTCAATTAGGGGGACAAATTCTGGACAACTAACTTGCCAGACTTGGACATCAGGTTTAATTTCCATCATTGCCTGACGATACGCATTGCTTTTAGCAGTAGCAGGGGTAGCAATAACACCTATTCGCTTACCCATTTGTACTGCGGCCTTTGCTCCTGGTAGGACTACACCCAGGATAGGAAAGTTAAATTCCTGACGGACATTTTCTAGTGCTAGAGCAGAACTAGTGTTACAAGCCATAATCACCATTTTCACCCGTTGCTGCTGCATCCAGTTCAGTATTGCCCTCACATATTGTAAAATCTCTGCTTGTGAACGAATACCATAGGGAAGATGAGCAGTATCCCCAAAATAAATAATTGATTCATTGGGAAGTTGCTTATAGAATTGTCGCAGTACCGTCAGCCCACCTACACCACTGTCAAACACCCCAATGGGAGAGCGTTGAGCTTCCTGCTCTGAAAAATCGTCAAGATTACCTTCAAAAATGGAAGATGAAAACACAGGCAAATATTGATTTAGATGTTGCTATTTTAAAATACAGAATTTAGCAGACAATTTGCTTATTGACTACTAATGATTGGGAATAGGGAATGGGGAATAATTTTACCCAGAATCACCAATCACCAATCACCAATTACCAATCACCTCATCTTTGTTGCAGATATTTGAGGATACCACGAGCGATCGCATCAGCCATGCGATTTTGGTATACTGGTGATCCTAGACGGGGATTGTCCTCACGACCAGTCATGTAACCTGTTTCAACTAAAATTGCGGGCATAGAATTTTTCCTAAGCACATAGAATCTGGCTTTACGTGTGCCTCTATCTTTGATGGTACTAATATCTTGCAGAATAGTCGTGCGAACAGATTCCGCCAGACCATAACCACTGTCGTAATAATATACTTCTAAGCCATTGACATCGGGACGATTATCAACTGCATTGGCGTGAATACTCACAAATAAATTCGCATTTACCCTATTGGCTATATCTACCCTTCCTTGTAGTTCTACGAAAAAGTCAGCATCTCGCGTCATTACAGCTTGTACGCCATTTTGCTCCAAAATTGCTGCTATTCTCTTACCAATTGGCAGAATGACATCCTTTTCTAACAAACCGCCCAAACCGGGAGCGCCCGAATCTTTACCGCCATGTCCGGGGTCAATCACTACTATAACTTTCCCTTTGGGAACTGAGAAGCGTGGCTGAGGTTGTGGTTGAGGATTTTCGATAACTGGGTCTGGTAGCTGTCCTTGGTTTCTAGGTAAAGGAGGTAGAGTAATAGACGGTTGTAACTGACGAGAGCTTTGTAATTGCAAAGCTATAATTTGCTCTCCCACTTGGTTAAGTTCGCCGATTTGTATACCGGATGCAGGTTGAACCAAGACAACTACATTGTTAGGCGCTTGTGTTTGTAGGCGTATCCTCAGCACAGGACTATTAGCATCAAAAGCAGGTCCTTTTACCTTACCAGCTAATTTAGCATTAGGAATAGTGATCCGAAATAAACCAGAACTTCTATCCCAAGCACTGGTAGCGGATATAGTTTGATCGGCTCTAATGAGTAATTGTGTACCATTAGCCGCTAATTCCACAGACTCAATAGTGGCTGGGGAATTGCTAACATTTTGTACAGGGGATTGATTTTCTTTAATTTTGGCCAGATCGGCAAGACGATCAGGTAATACCACAAAATCACCATTACTGCCGGTTGTTACCCGCCAGTCGGGGCTGTTACTATCCACCTGTAAGATCATGCGGACAGTAGGCGGTTTATTTGGCAGTTGGGTCAGTTGGATGCGTTTGACACCATAGCGATTAATTAACAAATCTCGTTGTTCTAGATTTGGTGATAAAGCTGCACCAGCAATGTCAACATTTATAGTGCGGTTATCTTCGCTGCGATTAACTTGAATTTTAAAGATTTTTGGGGGGGGATTACCACCACTGGTATCAACAAAAAAACCATCTCCTGTAATTCGTAAGTTTTCGATCTGAACTATTCCCCCAGTGGTGTTGACTGCTATGTCTTGATTAGGTATGCTGGCAGCAGTTTTTGTCACAACATTGTAAGTATTTATAGGGGCGAGTGTGGGAGTAAATGGAGATGAAGGGGATAGGAGTGTAGGTGTTTCTCCTGGGGGTTGATTGGCAGAAGCGGTGACAGGGACTACATCAGCTTCTAGATTTGGTAATTGTACTATCCAGCGACTACCAGTAGAGGGTGTAAATTTGACTAGGTTGGGGTCAATAGTATAACCAGGATTCAGTTCTACAACTACCCGTGTTGTTTGTTGGTCAAACTGTCCAATGCGGATAGCGCGAATTGCTCCGCCTATTTGTTGGGTTAATTGGGGACGACCAAAGCTAGTCCCTGGTAAATCTATTACTAACCGAGTAGGGTTAAAAATAAGTTGCGCTTGGGGTTGTACAGGACTAGATGTGTTGATTTCTAGTCTGTTTTGATTGGTATCAAATCGCCAAGATTCTAATCTTGCGGCCGTTGCTGGCGATGATACTAATAAGATAGTGCCAACAGTGCTGGGTATTAACCACTGTAGTTTCAAAGTCCTTTCTCCTGATTTGCATTCATGGAAGCTGTAAATATCTGCTATATAAAACCTAGACAAAACTAGACTTTACTTTCTACTTCAACGGGAGCATGGGAGCTTGATTGTGTCATATGGTGAGGCTAATCAATTTCAGATGTAAAAAGAGATACTCAACTGATACAGGAGAAAAGAGAATGCGGAAGAAATCAGACTTTGAGTATCGTGCTTGATATTGTTGTTAATATGTCGAATCTGTAAGGTAAAGCGTCATGCTAAACCCCTACTGAATTCTGAAAAATTACTTAGGGTTTGCTGAATAAACATGAAGAGATTACAGGTAAAGGGTCTTAGCCTGCTGGAAGTTAAAAAAGTGCAAGCTTTTACGGGGTGGAAACTTAAAAACCTTGCATTTAATTCCTACTCAAAGGAAAAATTGTTCCTATCCAACTCTTGAAACTGTCACCTGTCACCTGTCATCACGACAAGACTTTCTCAGCAACCCCTACTTATCTTTGTCTCAGGTACTGAAGAATACCTTGAGCGATCGCCTCACCCATTTGCCTTTGATAAGTTGGATTTCTCAGTTTAGCAATATCTTCCCTACCAGTGAGATAACCTGTTTCTACTAAAATTGATGGCATCGAGCTTTTTCTCAGTACATAAAATCTAGCTTTTCGCACTCTCCTGTCTCTAACATTGACACTTTGGAGAATTCTATTATGAACGGCACGAGCCAAGCCCAAGCCATTGTCATAATAATAAGTTTCCAAACCACTAACTTCGGGACGACTGAGACCGACTGAATTAGCGTGAATGCTGACAAATACATCAGCATTGGCTCTTTCTGCCATTTGTACTCGTCCGGGGAGGCTGACGAAATAATCAGAATCCCTTGTTAATACTACTTGTACTCCGTTTTCCTGTAAAACTTCTGCTACTCTCAGGCTAATAGGTAAAATTATATCTTTCTCTCGTGTTCCACCAATACCAATTGCTCCGGGGTCTTTACCACCATGTCCAGGGTCAATAACCACTAATAATTTGCCTTTGGGAACGGAGGGACGGGGACGTGGCTGGGGATTCTTGATATTTGGATCTGGTAATTGCCCGCTGTTGGGAGATGGTAAGGGGGGTAGGCTAATGGGGGGTCTAACTTGACGATATCTTTCTAATTGTAAAGCTAAAAGTTCGTTACCGACTTGGTTTAGTTCGCCAATTCTGACTCCTGATGCTGGTTGGACAAAAATAACTACGGTGTTGGGGGCTTGGGGTTGCAACCTGACTCTCAGAACAGGGCTATTGGCTTCTAGGGATGGTCCTTGGACTCTGGGAGCTAATTTAGCATTTTCGATGGTGATGCGATATAGTCCAGAGCTTCTATCCCAGCCACCAGTAGCGGATAAATTTTGATCGGCTCTAATTAGTAATTGTGTGCCATTACCAGCTAATTCTACAGACTCGATAGTGGCTGGGGAGTTATTAGCAACTATAGGTTTGTTAGGGGTGGAAACAGGTGTTGATGGTTCAATGCTTTGAGGTAAGCGAACAGCACCTTTAGTTGGTAATAGAACCAAGCCGCCAGCACTACTGCTTATTACTTCCCAATCGGAACTATTTTTGTCTAACCGTAATGTCATGCGGACACTGCTGGGAGTGGTTCGCAGTTGGGTAAATTCAATGCGGCTGACACCATGCTTATTGATGGCTAAATTTTTTTGTGTCAGTTCTGGTGATAGGGTAGCGTTGGCAATATCCATAAATATGGTGGTGCGATCAAGGCTACGATTGGCCTTAACCTGAGGATTACCGCCACTGGTACGAATAAAAAACCCATCTCCTGTTGTTTGTACTCTCTGAATTTGAGTAGTTCCTGGTGTGATATTGGCTGCTGTGGAAAATTCCGGTTGAGTTGGGGAACTTTGGGAATCGATGGTGGCTAAATTATATGTATTATTACTAGCAGTGAGCGGTAGTTGTTCAATTTCTGGCTTGGGTAGTTGTACTGTCCAGCGTCGGGGATTTATGCCAACAAATTTAACTTCTTGGGGGTTGAGGGTATAACCGGGGGTGAGTTCTATAACTAGGCGGGTTGTTTGTGGATCAAACTGTCCAATCCGTACTGATCTAATAGCTCCGCCTATGGCTTGGGTTTGCGATCGCCCAAATTGAGTGTTTGGTAAATCAATGACCAAGCGTGTGGGGTTAAAAATTAGTTTTGCTTGGGGTTGTACAGCACCAGAAGTATTAATTTCTAGGCGGTTGAGATTTTTATCAAATCGCCAAGATTCTAATTTGGCGGCTAAGGTGGGGGAAGATAGTAAAAGAACTGTGCCAACAGTACCGGGCAATAAGTAGTGTAGTTTCAAAGTTATTTCTCCTGAGTTACATTTATAAAAGTAAAGTCATCAATATCTCAATTCCACAATTTTGGCAAATCTGCATACTGTCACCACTGATAATAATTTGGTTTTTAATTGGGGATTTTTCGATTACTATTCTCTAATACCAGGTTATTCTCAGCCGCTAATATTTGATATTAAAATTTTTTTTTAGTCAATGGTCAGTTAGTTGTCTGTGGTCATGAGATGATTAACCTCTCCCTGGACTTTGCTGGTTCTTAATTGTACCTAGTTCCCGGTGATCTCTTCTCTGTGCTTCTGGAAATAACAATCATATTTAAGTGTGTTATTGAATCCTCATCTTGGAAAATACCCAATATTATCAAGTGATGAAGTTAAGTTGCCGGATGCTCATCCATAATTACTGGATAAATATTGAGAATATAACAGGTGAGTGAAGGACAAGTAGAAACCAACATCATCAGCAAGATTATAAAAACCGAAATACCAAAGAAATTTGACTATCGCAGAAGACGGTGATCGAGAAATATAAGTTTCTGTTAAGTATTAATACTCTAAATACAGGTTTTGTGTGTGCGGTTTGAAAAGAAGCTGTGTTCATGAATTAAATCAGACTGCTATATATAGGTAGAGTTCCCAAAAAGAACCAGTTATGGAAATTTCCGTCATGGAAAAAATTGGCCAAAATATACTTGTCCATAGGTAATTATGGACAAGTACAAACCGGACAAAGACTGCTTTTACTTATTCAGACTCTCCTGAGAATTTGAGGTGAGTTCCATTCTGCCATCATTTGCTGTTGCTCCCGATTAATGATGGATCTGTAGCACCATCTACGGTAGCAGCGGTTTTTGGTTCGGGGAAAACGAATCTTAACAAAGGAGGAGCTAAGAAGGTAGTAAGAATTACCATCATAATGATTGCTGCTCCTAGTGATTTTGAGAGAGCGCCACTAGCTGTACCAACACCGGCAAATACCAAACCTACTTCACCTCTGGGAATCATACCCACACCGATGGCTAAACGGTTAATACCTGGTTGACCAAATACGGCTAAACCTGTGATCACTTTACCAATAATGGCGACTGTGATCAGGAAGATTGCCATAATTAAACCTTCTCTGTTGGTGGGAATTGCTGGGTTTAATACTCCTAAGTCGGTTTTTGCGCCGACGGCGACGAAGAAAACTGGAACTAGCATATCCGCAATAGGTAGAACTTGATTTTGTAGTTCTTTGCGTTTATCGGTTTCTTCAAGAACTAAACCTGCTGCAAATGCTCCCAGAATTGCTTCTAAGTTGATGACATCAGCAATGTAGGCCATGATGAAGGCGAAAATGAATGCTGGGATAACTACTCCACCGCGTGTTTTGAGTAGATCGGCGATCGCTACAAAGGTTTTATTGAAAACGTTACCCAGGATGACTGCACCAATAAGAAAAGCTGTGGCGCTCACGATCAAATAAATGACGTTGCTTACATCTACTGCGCCATCTTTGGCCAAACTAGCAACTACGGCTAAAACGATGATTCCCAATACGTCATCTATTACCGCTGCACCGAGAATTATCTGGCCTTCTTTGGAATTTAATCTTCCTATTTCTGATAGCACTTTGGAGGTAATACCGATACTGGTAGCTGTCAAAGCTGCACCGGCAAAAATTGCGGGTACTGCATTGATACCAAAGATGATCATTAAACCTGCTGTACCTGCGGCAAAGGGTACTACTACGCCCACTACTGCGACTACAAAAGCTTGGATACCGACTTCCATTAAGTCTTTTAAATTAGATTCCAAGCCAATTTCAAACAGCAGGATAATTACACCCAGTTCGGCTAAAACTGAAATTACCTCTGACTGTGCTGCAAAAACCTGGGGAGTTGCTTCTGGAGTTAACCCAGCGGTGATTTGCAGGAATGTCATAATTAAGGAGTTGGAACTGTCTGTACCTCCTTCTGGAAATACCAACAGATGCAAAACCGATGTACCGACTAGCACACCACCAACGAGTTCGCCTAAAACGGGTGGTAAACCGATTTTGTTGGATAGTTCGCCTCCCAGTTTGCTGGCGAAATAAATTACTACTAAACTCAGTAGCACGGCTGCTACTACCATTGAACTGTCTACGGGTTCTGTGGCTGTGGCATTAGCCAATAGGGGAACTGTAAAGTTGATTGTGTTCAAAAACTGCATTGGTTCTGTGAATATCCTTCTTTAGTTATTTGTACCTTGTTATGGAAACTATTTCATAGGTCTTCATGTATTGGCAGTCCTAACACAAACGATAAGTTATTTAATATATTTACTCTGCTAATACAACATATAAATTCAGTAGAGGGTAAATTGTGTTGTATAGATTAGATAGGTCTATGTAGGGTGTGGCTGTAAACAATGATGATGTTACTTGCTAAAGGGTGCTAGGAATGAATGAGAAAGAACTGAAACTAGGTAAATACCTGACTTTAGAAGATTTTTGTACCTGTACTCAGACTTATCAAAAATATGCTCAATATATCAACCCTTTCCCTCAGAATATTCTAGAGACTATTCCGGCTTTACAAGATTTAAATAAGTTGATCATTGATCCTGTTATTGATAATTACGGCAGGAACAAGTTTATTTTAACTTATGGTTTTTGTTCTTTTGATTTAAAGAAGTTTTTGGAGAAGAAAGACCCATTAACGGGTGAAAAAAATGGTCGGGTTGCACCTAAGTTAGATCAGCATATCAGTTATGAAATTAACAAGAATGGTAAATATTATTGTGAAAGGTTAGGTGCTGCTTGTGATTTTATGATTGCAGATTTACCTAGTGAATGTTTGGTAGATTGGATTTTACAGCATAAGTTACCTTTTGATTCTTTGTATTTTTATGGTAGTGATCGTCCGATTCATGTTAGTTATGGACCGCAGCATAAACGGGATATTTGGACTTTTGGGAATGTGAGACAACCGACGAAGAAGGGAATTGAACATTGGGTGAAGTTGGCGAAGGATATATGATGTTTTTGGGAATTAGGGGAATTATTTGGGGCGATCGCTCGGTGAAGTATAATGGAATTAGTGCATAAATAGTGTAATAATGGTGTAAAATCACAGACTTATTAGTTTGTAGTGAGGAATTTATTCCTCATTTGAGGACTAAAGTCCTTACTACGAAATAGTCTCAATTAGAAGTCAAGGATATAATAATTAACTGTGAAGTTAAATCTCATGACACAAATTACAACCACAAATATAGAATTAATTCAACCTTCAGCTAATAATCAAACTTTGACAGATGAGCAATTTATGTTATTAAAGGAAGACGGAAATCTTTATGAATATGTGGATGGAGAACTAATAATTGTGGCAAATTCAGGTTTAGAACATGGTTATTTAGCTCTAACTCTCGGATATTTTCTAACAGGATTTGTACGCGAACATAAACTTGGGATAACTTGTGATTCTAGCACTGCGTTTAAAATGAAAAATGGTAACAAAAGATCCCCTGATCTGGCTTTTATTGATAAAGCAAGATTACAAGGTTTAAAACGATTACCTAAAGGTTTTTTTGATGGCGCTCCTGATTTAGCTGTAGAAATTATATCTCCTAATAATACTTTTGAGGAAATTCATAATAAATTAGTAGAATATTTTGAAAATGGTACTCGTTTAGCATGGGTAATATTGCCAGATGAAGAATGTGTATTAGTTTATCGCAAACCTAAACCATCACAGCTTTTACAATTAGAAGATAGTCTTAATGGAGAAGATGTAATTCCTAATTTTCATCTTCCTTTGACAGATTTATTTCAAGAATTGTCTTTTTAGATATAGCACTTACCGAAGGTAAAGTTTTAACCTTATTGATAGCTTCATCTAATAGTTGAATCATAATAAAAGTCTCCGCTAATTTATTTAGATTATTTGAGATTATAACATAAATTTAGATATTTAGTAACTTAAAATCTCAAAAGCCAGCAATTCTCATCTTAATATTTCATGAGATAAAAACTTTTGTAAAACAATCAATTTACAATTTTTAAAGATTGTAGCGATAGCGAAGCGCTGCTGCAAGCAGTTCGCTGAAATAGCGCAAACTGGTTTCAAAATGAAAATTGCTGTAAAATATTGATATCACCTTTAGAGGAGGTTTGACAATGACATTACAAGAAATAATTAAATCTCTGGATAATTTATCTGTAGAAGATAAAACCTCTCTTTTTAATGTACTTAAATCTCAGTTATCACAAACAAAAGAAAAACCACAGGAAAAGGAATTACAGAATAAAGGAGATAGTTTTTGGCAAGGAGTTTTAACATTTCGAGAAACAATTGAAAGAGAGGGTATAGAATTTACAGATGAAGATTTTGCTAATTTAAGAGATCGCAGTCCCGGACGGGAGATTGATTTATGACAATTCGCTTTTTATTAGACTCTAATATTATCTCAGAACCGAGTCGGCCAATTCCTAATACTCAGGTTTTAGATCAATTAAATCTCTATCGTTCAGAGGTGGGAGTAGCGAGTGTTGTTGTTCATGAAATTCTGTATGGATGTTGGCGTTTACCACCTTCTAAACGCAAAGATGCTTTATGGAAATATATTGAAGATTCTGTGTTAGATTTGCCTGTTTTCGATTATGATCTAAATGCTGCAAAATGGCACGCCCAGGAAAGAGTTAGATTATCGAAAATTGGTAAAACACCTGCTTTTATTGATGGACAAATTGCTAGTATTGCTTTTGGCAATGATTTGATTTTAGTAACCAATAATGTGGCAGATTTTCAAGATTTTCAGGGTTTGGTAATTGAGAATTGGTTTATTTAGTTGATGTATGGAGGAATAAAAATTATTGTCTAAATTCAGACATGAAATTTGAAAACCTGTAGAGTATATTAGGAAATGATAATTTTTCATAAAACAAGCTATAAACCCACAGTAACGACCCAATTATATCATCAATTCGGTGCGTTACTCTGTCGCTAACACACTCTACAACTACTACGTGGATAGATCCTCGACTTCTTTAATAAGTCGTGAATCTGATTCTGCAACATCACCGTTTTCCACCACTTCTATTTCCTTTTCTCGCTCCTTCTTCCGATTAATCAGGGCATTTTTAAACAACTTCAACTTATAAGGATCAGCATCCTTGCACCAATGTAATTTATATCCTTTAATCACAGTAAAATGTTCCTTTAAACATTTCTGCCATCCCGAAAGATGACTAATACTTTGCCAATCTTCTAACAGTCCTCTTTCCTCTTCCTGAAGCGTTAATTTTACCAATTTATCATATAATGGATAATCAGGAGTTACTAAAGTTTCTAATTGATGCAATAGCGGCGGATCATCATCAACATCATATTCTTTATATGTAACTTGTAAATCCCGTAAATCAACCTTCATTGATCTATATAATGTCGGGTGAGGTTCATGATCAAAATCAGGATAAAACAAATAGGAAATCTTTGGTGTTTGCAAGTGAAATTTAATCACATTTGCTTCTTCTAATCTCCCAATAGTCCGACTAGCGCAACCTTCATATAATCGTAATAAAGGATCAAGTGCTTGTAATGCAGAAATATGAACCCACAAAGAATTAGGTAATTTTTTCCCAATTTTACTTTCCTGACAACGTTTAATAATTAACTCTGTATTTCCCACACTCCTTAACATTTGATCCGCATCTAAACACGCCTGTTTATAACTACTATATAATCCTAAAACATCCTCTTGAACTGCTGGCGGTAGTTTTGATAATCTGGGACGATGACTAAATTTTGTTAATGCTAAATAAACCAATAAATCTTGACGACGTTTATCTGCGATCGCTTCCCATTCTTCTGAGTCTGTCGCTTTAATAATCACTTGAAAAGCTCGTCTTAAACTACTAAAATGTTGACAAATTTCCTCTTCTTGGGCTAACTCTCCCTTACCAGGTATTCTACCCCGTTCCGTCATAAAATCCATCAAAGGTGTTAACAATTCTCGATGTTCTTCAAACTTTTGAATACAAGCTCTCACTTTCGGAGTAGTAGCGCGAGAACGATAACGAGAAGCGCGAAATAACTCTGTTTCCGCAGGATCTCTAAAAACAAAATAAACCCCCAAAGCTATAGGAATACTATCAACTCCTAAAACCTGATCAATGTAAACTTTTAATTCTTCTTGTTCATAATATTTTTGAAATGTGTTACGCTTAGTGATAACCCCATCACCATAAGCCATTACACCTTTCTGAGAGTCTGATATTAACACCTGAGCAGATACCAACAGAACTCTTTGCGTCAGTTCCCAAGCTTTTATTAATGCTTCCCTACGTTCACCTTGATCTTCAATAACATTAATCACAAAACCAATATTCACAATATCCGCAGGTATGGGCGGAGCGTCTGGTAAATAATAAGGGTCCCAACCATTACTGACATAACCTTGATCTGCGATGCGCTGCATATCTCCACCATGGCCACAACCATAATCAAAAAAGGTGGTTTCTGAACCAAACAAACCTGCATCTAAAGCTAAACGTAAAGGTCGAGAAAAATCATGACGGATAATAGCAGCTTTATGTCTTTCAATTTTTGGTATTGTTGGGATTGAATCTGCTGAATTATTATTTGTGTTGTTATTTTTTCTTATAACTAAAGTATGTCCCTGTATTTCTACTCCGTATCTTTTTAACTTTTCTTCCCAACCCAACCGAGTACCAATACCCCTAGTATTGTAGAGTAAACCTAACGCTACTTGAGCGCGAGTTAAACTGGCAAACTCTTCATACAAAGGATAATCAGGAGCAACAAAAGTCTCCTTACGGTGAAGAATAGGCGGATTATCTGTATCTGTATAATCTCTGAAATTAAAAGTCAGAGTTTCTACATCAACTTGAATACTAGAATGTAAAGCTGGATGAGCATCGGTATCAAAATCAGGATAAAATAAGTAAGAAACCTTGGGTTTATTCGTGCTAAATTTAACAATTGTTGCCAGTTCCGCTTGGGGTGCGACACTGCGAGCTAGACTTTCATATTGCTGAAGTTGGACATCCAGTGTATGCAGCGCAGAAAGATGAATGTAAAAAGCATCTGGGAGAAGTTTGCCATATTGACTGTTATAGCAACAAGCAGCGATGGTGCTAAATTCTATCTGCTTGGACGTTTGGCAAATTTCTTTAAAGGTGTTAAAGTTGTTCTCAGGCTTAACCATTGTACTCATTAGCAGAAAACTGCCAGTGATTCGATTTTAGATTTTAGATTTTAGATTGATTAGCCGGAATTTTAAGTAGGCTTTTGACAATCCAGAAATTATGGAAATTATTGGTCAAAAATAATTATTAACCTAGTTTTGATAGTAATAGGACTTACGCAAGATGTGACTGAAAACCTTATTCTTGCGTAGGGGTAATTCATGAATTACCCCTACTTTCGTTCCTTTTTGCGTAAGTCCTGAGTAATTCTCCCATAATAAATTATGATTTTGTCTTTTGTGTCAATAATAAGATTTATTATTAACCAAGTGAGTCTGAACTGAGAGGTTGTTTGAAAAGTATTAGATGAAACCGATAATCTCTAGAA